>JAVBRY010000177.1:0-9439 GCA_031547505.1 Candidatus Gastranaerophilaceae bacterium
ATAATCAGCACAACGATTTCTTGAAATATTTTATCAATGAAAATATCTGCTGTTATACTTTGAACAAATTCAGTAGCCCTAAACACATTGAAGCTGTGACAAAAGATGTCAATTCTTCGTTGTATACAGGATACAAAAATATTATCTTTAATATGGAAAACGTTAAAATATTCGATGATGAGTTTACAAGCACGTTCGCTGATATTTATAGACTGGTTCAGGAAAACGGCGGAAACTTCATTCTGGTAAATATTTCTAACTCGCTAAAAACCGCACTCACAGATGCGTTTTTAGATACATTGATTCCAATATTACCTAACGTAGATGCTGCGGTAAGCAAATTGACCGAGGGCTAATCAGGTTATTTTACAATTGCATCCGCAGGATGCAGCAAATGAACGAACGTATAGAGTCCGATTCAAAAAAGTACCATACCCGAATAAAGCCTAAACCAACTCAAAAAACACCAATCTAATACCCGAAGGCAATAGGCTCACCCAAAACAACCGCATAAATCTCCGCAAAAAAAAACAATAATAAAAAAACTTTATGACGGTATGGTGCTTTTTTGAATCATACGGAAGAAGTGAGGGAATTTGCTAGATAGCAATAAAATTAATCCTCGAACATATCCACACGTTTTTGATGCCTTCCGCCTTCAAATTTGGTTTTTAACCAGATATCTACGATGTCTAAAGCGTGGTATTCGCCTGTGATTCTTTCGCCCAGGCATAGGATGTTTGCATCATTGTGGGATTTTGACATTCTCGCTGTGCAGGTGTCGAAACAGGTTACGGCACGGACTCCTTTGTGTTTGTTGGCGACAATTGCCATCCCGAGCCCCGTTCCGCAGACTAATATAGCATTTTTATAATTGCCGCAAGATACTTCACAGGCTGCTTTTTTAGCTATCATAGGATAGTCACAAGAATCAGTGTTGAAGGTTCCGATGTCTTCAACGTGAATCCCTTGACGTGTAAGATGTTCAACGATTGTATTCTTTAAATTAAATCCGCCGTGATCACAGCCAATGATTATTTTTTCCATTTTAAAACTCCGCCCCCATATATTTTTTCTATTATTTTACTTCTTCAATTTTAGCATAATCAGGATAATTGGCTTTTATAATTCTGAATCTTATTCTCAATATTATAAGCAGTATTGCACTCATGAACAAGAACGACACAGCTAAACCTATCCAAAACCCTATCAAAGACATCTTGAATGCATAGGCGAGCACGAATCCTAACGGTATCCCAAAAAGCCAATAGCCGCTTATGACTGCAGCAGAAGCGGTCTTTGTCATCTTTAACCCTTTTAAAATGCCTGTTAAGGAAACCTGGAGCCCGTCAAACATTAAATATAGAGCGGCAACAAAAAGTATCGGCACTCCTATTTTCATCATCTGAATGTCTTTAGAGAATATTTCAAATATTTGATTTGGGAAAAATCCAAGAACCAGAGCAAACAAACCCATCACAACAACAGAGATTAATGTACCTGATATAGAGTATCTTTTTATTTCTTTGAAGTCTCGTGCCCCGTTGAAATAGCCTACTTTTATCGCTATAGCACTAGATATAGCTAGCGGTATCATATAGGCGCAAGATACGATTGTGAGCACAATATTTTGGACTGCTGCAAGAACCCCTGCTTCTCGTCCGACAAGGATTGTTATTATGTTGAATCCAAAAAACTCTAACAGCATCGCTATAGCCAATGGTGAACCTATTTTAATAAGCTGTTTTATCATTGGACCATCGAACGGGTTGTTGAATCTAATCAGCTTACTGCAATATATAAGCAGAATCAAACCCATTAGAGTCCTGACAACCAGAGCAGCAACTGCTAGACCTATAACACCATATGAAGGTATCGGACCGAATCCGAAAACCAGAGCCCACGCTAATAAAAAGTTAAGTATAACAGCCCCTGCCTGAAGTATATTAGGAAAATGTACTATCTCATAAGCAAGAAGAAACTCTTTTAAGCATATAAATAAATACATTCCAAACAACGAAAATGCACATATAAATATGTATTCCTTTATCATAGGAACAAGCACTATATCAAAACCGACTCTTGAAACTAAAGGAACCAACAGCAGACATATAACAAAAAATACTGTGGACATAACCATTGTGTAGTTCAAGATTGTTATTAAAAACTTCTTGGTTGGTTTTCGATTCCCTCTTCGATTTGAAACTACAATGGATACTGCCGACATTAGCCCGAATCCCATTGCGATTACAGTGAACATTATGGAGTTTGCGATGCTGATTGCAGCCAGAGTATTCGTTGCATGTTTTGCAGCGATAAAAACATCTGTTGCTCCTATCAGTATCTGACCGAGATTCCCTATCATCATAGGTATCGAAAGTGAGATTATTTCAGTAAAATACTTCTTATAAGCATTTATTTTTTCGGCTATTCTAGTGAAAATCATATTGGTAAACTACTCGATTATATTGCTCTCAAGCTCCTGTTGGCTTAAAAACGGGTACATGTCCTCTAATGAAGGTGAAACCATTGTACCATCAAGAAGCTCCCTTGACATCAACTTGGGCGTAAAGGCATAATCCTCTTCGAGCATAACTTCACAGAGTATAGGCATTTTTGCATTTAGAACCTGTCTGATTTTTGACTCCAGTCCATCTGGTGAGATTATTCGGGCTGCTGATATTCCAAATGACTGTGCCACTTTAACAAAATCCGGGAACGATACTCCGCTCTCGCTGTCTGCTGCCGTCATTCTGCCTTTGAAATAATTTTTCTGCGTATTTTGTATTGAAACATAGCCTTTGTTGTATAAAACAAATATCTTAATCGGAAGGTTATAGTGCTTTATAGTCTGCAGTTCTTGAATATTCATCATAATCGACCCGTCACCGGCTAGACAAATTACATTTCTTCCCGTATGAGCTGCTCCTATAGCAGCAGGTAAATCGTATCCCATAGAAGCATTTCCTGAGTTAAGAATTATCTTTTGCCCTTTTTTTATAATACCGTTTTGGTATAGGCAAATACTTGGCGTTGCGTTGGCACTGACTATTACATCTGTTTCTGCAGCATTTTTTGTAAGTGTATTTATAAAATCGTAGGGATTAATTTTTTCTTTTACTGACTTATATTCAGGCGGGTTTGAGTATTTTTTCTGGCGTGCTTTGCACCACTGCAGCCATTCTTGGCGAATAATTTGCGGTGTAGCTTTGTACAGCTCGGGTATAAAGTCTTTTAAGTTTGCATGTATCGCTAAATCAGGCAGTAGAGTCAATTTATCCAACTCTGCTTCATCGATGTCCACAACTATCTTGTACGCGTTCTTTGCAAAATTATCCCAGTCATAGCTTATCTGACGAATGTTATTCCTTGTTCCGAGACACAGTATTAAATCCGCACTCTGGAGCACAAAATTCCCTGCCCGTTGTCCTATTGTTCCAAAATGTCCGGCATAATTGGGGTGACTTGTTGATAAAACATCCATCCCGTTAAATGTGGTCAAAACAGGGACATTGATTTTTTCTATAAGCTCATGGAAAAAATCTACCTGGCTTGATAACCGTATGCCGTGTCCGGCGATTATAACAGGACGTTTTGCCTGCTTTAGTTTTTCAACAACATCAGAAATTTCCAAATCACGTCGAGGTAATAAAGGCATTTTGAAGCCTTCCAGCTTGTCTTCATCAATCATAGTCGCTTGAACATCTATAGGAATATCCAACCATACAGGTCCGTATCTATCATTCTTTGCTTCAAAGATAGCTCTGTCCAAATGGTATTTTATTGTTTCCGGGTCTGTAACCTGAACGGCATACTTTGTTAAAGGTTTTACAACGGAAATAATATCTACTTCCTGATCACCAAGCTGTCGAAGCGGTGTACTTTTACAATACTCAAGTGTTGTTGAACGCTTTACCTGACCTGAAATATATAAAACAGGAACAGAATCAGTCCATTGCCCGAACACGCCGTTTAAGCAGTTTAATCCCCCCGGGCCAGTCGTAACATTTACAACAGCGAGACGCTCTCCTGCTCTTGCATATCCTTCAGCCGCGATTGCACTGGCTTGTTCATGATGGTTTGTGAAATAGGGGATATAGCGCCCGAAGCTGTCATTGAGATGCATCGCTCCGCCGCCGGATATCATGAAGACATGTTCCACGGCATAGTGGTCTTTGAGTCTTTTAGCTATATAATCAGAAACTTTTATCATGATTATTTCATTATACAGCGTAAAGTACTGTTTCAAACATACAAGAACTATGATGGCGTAAATAGAGTCTATACTCAGGGTTTAAAGATTTTATAAGCTTTGGTATTTGCCATAAATCGGCAGGTTTATGATAAACACAAACTGCTAAGGGTGATTTGTTTTGTATTAACCTTTTTGCACCATTTAACGCATCAATCTCCGCACCTTCGATATCAAGCTTTATAAGAGCCCTGTCTTCTTTTACAATATCATCCAGTGCCACACACGTTACTTCTTCTGTCCCGTTTTCTGAAAACAGGCTGCCGGCATTTCCTTTTGCATCAAATTTTAGGGTTTTGTTAGAATCAGAAAGACCATATTTAAAAAATTCTATATTGCGAGTGTTTTTGAGATTACTTTGAACCTTATCCCAAACTAAATTGTCAGGTTCAAAAACATATATCTTATCGTATTCGTTATTAACAAAATCAATATAATTAAGACTCGTGCTTCCGTCATATGAACCGCCGTCAATGAAAACCCTCTCTTTAGGCATAAAAGATTCAAAGTATTGCGGCCTACTAAAAATTTCGTTATATATTTCAGTAGAGAATGTCTCCCTGTATTCAATCAATTTATCTAAAACAAAAATTGACCTTTCATCTTCAAAATAGTTATACAAACTTTTATATTCGACATGATTATTTATATAATCCTTCAAAAGATCTTCATAAGAAAAGCCGACTTCGTATTTTTCATCAAATAATGCAAGTATCTGAAACGGAACAATTTTCGTAAACCCTGAGGATTTTAGTTGTTGATACAAATCAAAAGAGTAGTTTATTGATGCAATTATAACAGTTGCGTCTTCTTTTCTGTCAGGTATATTTTCAGGCTTATATACTTTTATATTGTTAAATTCTTGCGAGTCTTTATAATTATCAAGAAAACCGTTTATCTTAATACCTGTGTCTGTAAAAACATTATATAAGTGCTGCCCCGTAATGCCTGTCCCAAGGATATAAACATTATCCATATTTTCTAGTATATTCAAATATGGCGCCAGTATTTTATTTGCAAGATCTGCTTTTGCAATATCCTCAGTTGTTATCATTATAATCCTCTGCTACAAATAACTTTTTTCAAGCTATCATCATAAGCATAAGGGCTGTCGATGTCGTTTATTCCTATTGCTTCATTCTTTTTAACAGACTTTAAAAGAATCTCTCCGTTCATTAATTCTCTACAGGAAATCTGTCCCTTTTGTAGAGGTATTGCAAGATAAACATCTTCGTTAGTTAACATTTCACCTTCAATCAAATCTCTGTTAGCATAAACCCCTCTGACCATCTCATCAAGGTACTCTATTTCTTTTTTAGGCGGAAGTTTCTTTGAGTCTCCGGAACTGCCGCACAGTTCCTTGGCTCTGTGATACGCTTTTATCCATCTGTCTAAATCACAAGGTGTTGAACAGTATGGAGCTATATTTTTGTTATCATCGTATTCTATATCAATATGTCGTTCAAATGTTCTTGCACCTTTTGCGTAAGCAACAAACATTCCGTCTTCAATATTTTCATTATATTCATGCGTTGAAAAACCAATTACATGGTTTGGATAGCGGTTTCTTAAAAAGTCTATTTGGTTCAGCTCAAGCTCATATTTCTCTGACGGGTAAATAGAAACACAATGGTTTATCGCAAGCGGTATGTTTCTGTTCTCAAAGAAAGTAACCAAATCATCTATATCTTTTAGCGAGGAACCACCTGTTGAAACGATAACAGGTTTTCTTGTTTTTGCTATTTTTTCTATCAAAACCCAGTCGTTTAAATCAGAAGACGCAATTTTTATAATCTGCACACCGAGATTTTCACATATATCCACAGATTTTTCATCAAATGGCGTAGACATTGTTGTACACCCTGCTTTTTTGATGAAATCTGTCAGTGCTGCATAATCATCCTGAGTCATTTTCGTGTCTTGAATCTTTTTAATGAGCCTTATGTCTTCTCTGTTACGGAAATCTTTGTGAATGAAATGATCCGCATCACGAAACTGAAGCTTGATAGCTGCTTTTACATTGTTGAATCTTATAATACGGGAAAAATCAGTAATGATTTTTTTGCCCCGTTCTATATCGCCCCAGTGGTTGTTAGCCAATTCAAGTACAAATAAATCCTCAAAAATATTTTTGTTCATAACCTCTTGACCTGTAAATTTCTTAGCTGCTGTACCATATTTCTTATTTATAAAGAGATTCTAGCACAATGACTCTTTAAAATTAATAATTTAAAACCAAATCTTAAAATAACTCCATAGTAACGCGAAGCAGCGCCAGAAGAAGCACTACACTCATAGAAATATTTATCGCTTTTGAGGTCATTTTTTCACAAATTTTTATCCCGATTTTTGAGCCTATAAGGCTTGAAATCATTGCAATAGGGATTATTTTAAGAGTCACCAGGCCCAGTGCAAATTTGCTAGAGAACGCAAAAAATGCATGTATCAAAACAAGCATTGTGATAGAAGGTAAGAGATTCTTCGTTGTTTTACCAGTGAAAACTTTTAATGCCGTAGCAAACTGTACTGCACCCCCGATACCGATAGAGGCACTGACTGAACCGATAATTGCGAATGTTCCGTATAATAACGGCTTTAATCTGTTGTCTTTGAATTCTATGTGTATCTTATGGTGTATCAAAAATAGGGAAACTAAACACATAACAACGTATATCCAATAAATCAACTTTGCAGGTGCAAATGAAGAATAGTAAGCACCCAACAGCGTTCCTATCATTATAGCTATAGCAAGTTTAATTATGAATTTCTTGGGCAAAAATTCTTCGTTTCTTCGATAAAAGACGGTGGTTGCACTGTTTATAAAAACACAGGTCGCACTTATTGCGACGATATGGTGAATATCAAGATTATCTATACCGAAAAATGGCATTATACTCAAGAATGCAGGAACAATAATCAGTCCTCCTCCGACTCCAAGCATACCAGTCAGAACCCCTGAAAATGTGCAAACTACAAAAATTGCCAGTATATCCATTAATCTTTTCCTTACCTGCTTTAATTTTACTCCAAATATTTTCTCAAGGTTGAGCTATAATAAAGATAATTATTGCTAGACGGGTGAAATTATGAAAACTGAATTCGAAAAAATGGTAATGGGCGACTATTATTTGGCATTTGACAAAGACCTTATGGCGAAAAGAACCGAAACTCGTTTGATTCTGCAAAAATATAATACATCTGCCCCTGATGAACCTGAAAAACGTGTTGAAATATTGAACGAACTGTTCAAGGCTTCATATAAAAATACAATAATAGAACCTCCGTTCTTTTGTGATTATGGCGATAATATAGAGCTGGGTGATAACGTATATATGAATTTTAACTGTGTTATTTTAGACGCAGCAAAGGTAAAAATAGGCAGTAATACCTTTATCGGACCAAGTGCGCAAATTTATACACCTATTCATCCTATGAATGTCGAAGCCAGAAATAAAGGTATAGAAACGACTTCGCCGATATTGATAGGTGAAAACTGTTGGCTTGGCGGAAATGTTACCATTCTACCGGGTGTTACAATCGGGAATAACTGTGTTATAGGCGCAGGTTCTGTGGTAGTAAAAGATATCCCCGATAATTCGGTTGCGGTAGGCAACCCGGCTAAGGTAATAAAGACACTTCAACCCAACCTAATGGGCAATATAGAATCGCAAATCAACAACTTATAATAATAAAAAAATGAGGAGTATTTTTTATGAATCTTGTTATAAGATGGATTTTGTATTCAATGTCTATTGTTTTTATTGCTTGGCTAATTCCAGGTATCAGTGTAGAGAATATTTTGGCTGCATTTTTTGTAAGTATTTTGATCGGTTTGATAAATACTTTTATAAAACCCGTTCTTTTATTTATCACACTGCCGATAAACTTTTTGACACTAGGGCTTTTTACTTTTGTTATAAATGCCTTGATGTTAATGCTGGCAGGCTGGCTAGCTCCGGGGTTTGAGGTAGATGGATTTTGGAGCGCTTTATTCGGCTCTATAATCCTCTCTGTTTTAAGCGTTCCTATTAGTAGTATCGGAGATGATACTTAAACATTGTTCGCTGTTTAACTTTATACTGCCTTGGCGCTTTTGTCATACCGCTGCGTCAATCTGTAAAATATGTTTTAATATAGCTCTGAGCGGTATCTAAAAACAAAAACTTTTAGACCCCGCTCAAAATTAAATAATTAAAGAAATATATAATCACACAGCGGGGTGACAATATGCAGGTTATGAAAGAAACTGCTCTCTACTTATAAAGTAAAGAGCAGTCATATCTCAGACTGCTCTTCTATAATAGGTGATTGCAATTATTTAATTTGTTCTAATCTGCTTAAGCCGTCTGCAGCTACTTTTTGTACATTTTCGTCTGCATCGTTCTTAGACAGTTCGAATATTTCTTTCATGACCGGCTTGTATTCAGGTCTTGCGTTATAAGCGAGTGCTGCTAAAGCGCTTGCTCTCAACATTGGGCTTTGATTATCTTTGATAGTTAAGACTATCTGTTCCATACCCGGCAAGTCTTTGATGTCCGGAGTTGTATTGTTTGTTTTTTGAAGTTCATTGACTAACAGGTTTTGAAGGATAGCTACTGTGAACAATGCATATTGCTTGTTTCTTTCGTCTACTTCAAGCGGGCTTACTTTTTGAGCTTCAGCTAAATCAGCTTCAGGAAGAGTTTTGCCTGCCATCAACTGTTGTCTCATTTCTATTTGCTTTGGCGTAGGACCTTCAAGCCCTGCTGTTTCTTTTCCGATTACACCAAGCAATGATTCCATAAGGTTAGTGTCTAGAAGTTGAACTGCTTCAGCAGGATTGTTCTGAGCTACTAAAGCTATGTTTTCGATTGTAGAACCTACTTCTTCAGCATTTCCTGTTTTGATTTTGCTTGTTAAGCCGGCTACATCCATAGTTTGTGCTGCTTGTGCAGGAGGTGGAGCAGAAGCTGCTGCCTGTTGTTGAATTGCTACAGTAGCTTGTTCCGGTGTCGGCTGAGTTATTACCGGTGAAGGTGGAACTACATATTGATTATTTATAACTTGCGGCGGTGGCGGAACAGGCATTGGCTGAGCTGGCATTGGTTGAGCTGTTGCAGTTGCTGTTGCCGATGCTTGAGCCTGAGGATATGCGTATCCTGGAGCAGGTTGAGCCTGAGAATATGCGTATCCTGGAGCAGGTTGAGC
>JAVBRY010000201.1:0-3920 GCA_031547505.1 Candidatus Gastranaerophilaceae bacterium
TCTGCCTTACAGTCTGTATCAGGTGCATAAACTCTGTCACAGAGGCAGCCCTCAACTGAATTCAAAGTTTCATACAAAATTCGATGCCCGAGATTACTCGCACCAACCTCATATTTATCAGGAAAAGCCAGCACAAACTTAACCTTTGAAACCTCAAAGGACTTGTTATAGGAAAACATTTCATTTCCGATATACTGATACGGCTTATTAACGTTTGAGAGCAGTGTATCGAGTGTTGTTGGGTCTAATTTCATACTATGCTAAATCTTGTGGTATAAATTTATCTATTTCAATTATAGTACCATCAAGTTCTTTATTTCTAAACATGAGCATAAAATCCAAAAGCTTTGCACTCGGAACATTGTAATTATACAAATAAACCTTCTTGTTTAATTTTCTCATAACTTTAACCATATAATGGCAATTTTCGGCATATTCTAAAAGATTCTCTTGCTTAAACTGATGTCCGTTAACATCGGCATCAAGTTTTACATAATTGAAACCGGCAAAATGCTTAACTTTCACCTCTGTAGGAGTTTGTTCGTTTTTGCGGTGTTTATTAAAAATGCTAATTACTTTTTCGTTAATTTTTTCAGACATATAATTATTAAAATACATGCCTGTAATTCAGGCTGTTTCGTAACAAAAGATTTACAAGACCATTTACAAAAACTATTTACTTGTAAACTTTATCCCCGATTTGAACAGAAGTCACATAAATAATTTCACTCGCAGACCAGCCGTAATCTTCACGAGAGAGACTTGTTTTAAATAAGTATCTGTCGGGAGTTTTCATATTTATCAAAAATCCGCCTAATTTAACCTTATCCCATTTTCTGATTTTAAGCAGTGCTGCCACTATATTATCGTTTGCAGGAACTAAGTTGTTATGAGTTATGTATCTACTATTGTATCCTTTCGGAAGCCTGTTTTTTTTGAATTTGGTACTTAGCACTCGAGTTATGTCTGTTTTATCTAAATTAAATTTAAAATTTTCTTCCACTATTTTCTTATCAGCAATCGGGCCCCAAACTATCACTAAATCTAAAAATGCTTTTCTCTCAAAATCACTTCGCGAAAAACCAATTTGCCACACGCTGTCTTTTTTTGCAGCAACAATGCCTGAAATACTATAATCAGCAGCAGGCGAAAGCACCCACCTTTTATTACCTTTATCCACAATAATGTCATCGAATGACACCTCTGACTGAATCGGTTCATGTGAGACATCGATAACTTGGGGCTTAGCAGTTTTGTCAGGTACAGCAGAAGAATGAGCTAACAAATAAACAGAAGCAGGCAAAAGCCAATATAAAATCAGCAGAATAAAGATTTGAAAATATACCTTACTAAAAATAGTAATGTATTTGGGGACTACTACAATTTCTGTGTCATTTGCACTGTCGTTCGCATTATTATTTGTATTCTCACTCATTATTTAATAATATACTCGAATCGTAATAATTCAAGAATTGAAATTTTATAATTTAGTGTTATTATAAAAATGTAGAAAAAAGAAACGGACCCCCGTTTCTTTTTTTATTAGCATAAGCTGTACGACCAGGTGGCGTCACTGTGGAGGCTAAAACAATGGACCACAAAAGTGTTAACAAATTCGATATATTGGAAAAAATCACACCGCTGATTGAAAACACAGCGATGAGATACAACTTGATTCCTATCGAAATTGACTTTTCCAAAGAATCAGGAAGATGGTTTTTAAGAATATTTCTGTATTCTTACGAAAGAGGGGTTACGCTTGACGATTGTGAAAAAATTTCACGCAGCCTGAGTGACTTTCTGGACGAACTCATTCCCGTAAAATACTACCTTGAGGTCAGCTCACCGGGATTAGACAGAAAAATCAAATCCAACAAAGAATATCTTATATTCAGCGGAAAAACAGTAAATGTAAAACTCAAACAACCCCTAAATGATTCTGATAAGGGCACTGAAATAAGACATTTGATAGGAAAAATCATAGATTTCAACGAATCTACAGGCCTAACAATACAAAAAAGTGATGATAATGAAACGATTGTCATACCAAAAGAAAACATACTAAAAGCACAATTGGAAATAGAATAAAGGAGATACTAATGATTAAAATAGGAACAGCTCTTTTCGAAGCTACAGAGCAGTTGGAAAGAGAAAAAGGCATCTCGAAAGAGGTAATTATAGAATCATTATGCGATGCGCTTGTTGCAGCGTACAAAAAACATATCAAAGACAAAGATGCAACGAACGTCGAAGCTATCTTGGACGAAACAACAGGTGAAATCGGTGTTTTCAGAACAAAACTCGTTGTAAAAACAGTAGAAGACGACAACCTCGAGATTTCACTTAAAGACGCAAAAGAAATCGACGATGATGTTGAACTTGAAGATGAAGTTAAAATCGAAGTAACTCCTGAAAATTTCGGCAGAATCGCCGCTCAATCCGCAAAACAAGTTATCACTCAAAGAATCCGTGAAGCTGAGAGAAAACTTGTTCTTGACGAATTTTTAGATAAAAAAGGCACGTTGACTACAGGTATCATCCAACGTATGGAAAACCGCAACGTATTCGTTAATATCGGGAAAACTGATGCTATATTACCATTCAGAGAGCAGATCCCCGGCGAATACTACAAATCAGGAAACAGACTCAGAGTATTCGTACTTAACGTAAAAGAAACAAACAGACTGCCTCAGGTAATAGTTTCTCACGCACACTCTGAAATCGTAAGAGAACTCTTTGAATTAGAAGTTCCTGAGATTGAAGATGGAATCGTTGAAATCAAGTCTATCGCCAGAGAAGCAGGATTCAGAACAAAACTTGCCGTCCACAGCAACGACCCTGAAATCGATTCAGTAGGTGCTTGTATCGGACCTAGAGGAAGCAGAATCCAAACTATCGTCGGCGAACTTAAAAACGAAAAAATCGATATCGTAAGATGGTCACAAGACCCTGTTGAATATATCGTTAACGCACTTTCTCCTGCAAGAATCGTCTCCGTAGATATCCTTGCTGACGACGAAAATTCAAAAGAAGCGCAAGTTGTTGTTCCGGATGATCAATTAAGCCTGGCTATCGGCAGGGAAGGTCAAAACGTAAGACTTGCTCACAAACTCACCGGCTGGAAAATAGACATCAAGAGTGCATCTCAAGCTGAAACTATTGTTTATGAAGAACCTGCAGTAGTTGTCGAGCCGGAAGAAGACATCGAAACAGTAGATGAAATCCATGAGGAAATCCAAGAAGAGATTGAATATGGAATCGATGAAGACGACAAAATCAATGATATTACCGACACAGCACTAGAAGACGATACAGAAGAAGATGCTGAGGCTAATTCAGAAGAGATTGCAGAAGAGATTGTAGAAAAACCTTCAAAGAAACCTTCCAAAAAAACTAAGAAGTAATATGTTGGTTGGGCATTTTTACCCGACAATATTGCGTCATTGCGCGGCTTCGAAAGAAGCCAAAGCAATACAGACAAACACTTTAATTTAAAATTGTAAACAATACCCCGGTTAATATCGGGGTATTTGTTTGTGCTATTGCATTATTAACCCATTCAATCACAATATTTTATTTATCTTTTGTTAAGATTCTGTAACATTTATAAAAAATTTGTTATCTAATTTCTCATTACTTTTTATAAATTTTATATTTATTTAGTATCTATTTATTCAATATTATTTTTCACATAATCCCTCAAAAGCGCTGTTGTCATTGAGCTTAATCAAAACAGTCTTTTCGGGAAATTTATGAAACACTTTAGGCAATTTCCATTTCTAAAATGTTTTTATATAAGAGTAAGGTTAATAATTTGGTTACGGTAGGAGAATAACAGTGTACGCAATTTTTACAATGCGAAAGCTACAATTGACTCAAAGAATCAATCAGCTTCAGTACAGACAAATGCAACTGGCTCA
>JAVBRY010000220.1:0-4551 GCA_031547505.1 Candidatus Gastranaerophilaceae bacterium
TTTCTATTAATTTTGTCGGGCAGGATTTTGAAGCGTTCGATTTAGAATTTAGTGAAAAGTTAAAAACTCAATCACAGAAAGATGTTTTAAACGTAGTGAGTTCATATATCCCAAGAAATCTTGCCGAAGCTATTTTAAAAAACGAAAACATCGACTCAAAAACCAAGTCAGGGCAGCTTAAAAAAGAAGACCGTATAAAGATATCCGAGAACCTTACGGGCTTTATAGTGAATGCCTATTCAACCATGCCGGGTGAAGAAATCGTGAGCGCCGGCGGAGTAGATTTGAATGAAATAGATTCAAAAACAATGGAGTCGAAGCTCGTCAAGAACCTCTATTTTTGCGGAGAGATGATAGATATCGACGGACTCACAGGCGGGTTCAATCTTCAAAACTGCTGGGCTACAGGGTTTATTGCGGGGAGTTCGGTGTAGTCTAATAATAAACAATATACTCTTTTTTCGGCGAAACCACAGCCTGACCGCCGGGGAGAACTCTTAACAATGGTACGGCAAGTCCGAAAATAAACGGTGTGGTCGCAATTTCCGCCAAACCTATCCAGACAGAAAGCGAATAGCCGCTTGAAGATATTTTTCCGTTCAACGGGACTGTTTTACCGTCTTTGTCTTTGGCTTCGAATCTTTCGATAGTCATTTCAGCAGGAGCTCCTCCCATTGCACGGGGTGAAACCTCTCCAACTCTAGCTGTCACGATACTGTCTTTAGGGATAACCACTTTATCATTTTTTATGACATCACGTACGACTTTGAATTTTATTTTTTCACCGAGCTCAGGCATAGCATATTTATGTCTTTCACAGCCGTCTGAGTGTTTTACAAGTATACGGGAGCATTTTGTGCGAACTTTTTTAATCGGTTTTAAAACAACCGCTTCGCCGTTTTCGGTTTTGAATATCCCTTTATAAACAGGTTTTTTGAAGGTCTGGTCTTCTTCAGTAAGAATTATTTCTTCATCTGAGATGTTTTGAGTTTTGTAAGATATTTTTTCGTATTTTTTGTTTTTAAGTTCAGCTTGAAGCGCCTCATCTTCCCAGATTTTTTGTTTGTAGGCTTCTTTTACAAACATATTTTTATTGAGTGAATCAGCTAGTTCGTCAGCTACCAGAGGAATCTGAAATTCAGGCTTTTTTTCTTCTTTTTTAATCTTAACCGTTTTTTTCACGCTGCCGTAATAAACTTTTTTATAGTTTTTTGCCTGAGCAGGAGCGCAAAGAGCTGCCATGTTGAAGTTCAACATACAAAACGCAGTAAGTATCAGAATACTAAAAAACTTTTTAGCCCTAGCCTTATTTTTCATTTATATTTTCTCGCTCGACCCTTTGTTTACGCTGTTTTAGACGTTCTTCCTTAGATTTTCGTACTTTTATTCTATCATGCTTTGATGTGTGCAGGAAGTTTTGATAATAAATATTATTCAAATATTCATTTTTCGCAAGGAACATCGGATATTTTTCATAAATATGTTCATACACAAACATCATGCGCCTTGAGTTATTATATGTTGTGAAACGTTTTAAGGGGGTTTTTTCCTGTTCACATTTGTTTAGAATATTAATGTAAGCGACAGGGTTGTATCCTGCATTCACCATATAGTCCACCGCTTTTTTGTCGGATTTTTTGTCATATTTTCTGGGTGAAGAATCCATTGTAACTCTTTTAAACAAACCTTTTCCGGCATCTTCTGTGTATGCGATTTCTTTACTTATTACACCTGCAAGCTCGTTGTCATCTTCGATGTAGCGCATCAAACCTTTGTTTACGATTACCGCTTTATGTTTTCGATTGACAGAAGTTTTTACAGAAGAGTCAGAGTCATAGTAGAAAGTTACCCTCTGCGGGATATCATTTGCATTGAGAATACGGAAGCCTGTTTCTTCAACTTTTTTTTGGTATTGGACGCTTATTCCGGTGGCCAATTCATATGCATGGCAGCACAAAGGACAAATTAATATTATAATCAGCAGCCACAGTACTCTCTTCATTTCATATCCCAATCTTGAACTATATACAATCTTATTTATAAAATCTTTCAGTGTCAATAATAGTGCGTCATTGCGAGTAGGAAAGGAATTCCGACGAAGCAATCCAGGCAAAAGCATAATTTCTGGATTGCCGCGCTCGTTTAACTCGCTCGCAATGACAATTATTATTAAAAATCTCTGTTGACATTTGAAAAAAATAAGTTATTATACATGAGAAATTCCATTATTACATATTTGATTACATAGGAATTTTACGGAATTAAGAGGAAAGGATTATTTATGAAAAAGCTTTTAGGAACTTTGATTTTAGTATCACTTTTGGCTGTTGCAGCTCCTGCTAAAGCAGAACCTGTATTCGGTTTTATCTACAAAGATGCTACTGAAGCAGGGGAAGGTTTCGCTAACTACTTACCTTCAAAATGCGGCAAAGCTACTTGTACAAGCTACTTTGGTGTTGTTGGCTTAGGAAACTGCAGTGTTTCAGAAGCAGCTAAAAAAGGCGGTATCAAAAACGTAGCATACTATGATGTTCATACAAGAAATATCGTAGGCTTTAAAAGAGTTACTGTAAACGCTTACGGACAATAGTTTAAAGTTTAAATAATTTTCTAATTTTAAACAGGGAGGTGAGGAAACTCACCTCTTTTGTTTTTTGTATACCTGTCGTTAGCCTATCCTACTTTTTTCAAAGGGCATGATGTGGTAAAATCATTTTATCTCAATTAAACCTCGCCCCTTGGGGAGAGGGAAGTTTTTCGGTATTAGGCAATGCCTAATGCAAGAAAAAACGGGTGAGGGGTTGGTTCATTATGCCAATTAAGGAGTTCTATTCATTATGAAAATTGCCGTTATTTCTGATATCCATGGAAACATGCAGGCTCTTGAAGCGGTTTTAGAAGATATAAAAGAAGAGCAGTGTGCAAGAATTTTCTGCCTCGGTGATATTGCTATGGCAGGACCAGAGCCGGCTAAGACCGTTGATAAAATCCGTGAACTGCTGAACTCTAAATTTTTCACTCTGATTCAAGGCAACACTGATGAGATGATAGCATTCTGTGACAACCATCTTTTACACACCGTTGAATCTGCAAGCCCTATTATGGCAAAGGCACTGGCGGATGATATTTGTGTTTTGTCGGATGTACAAAAAAGTTTCCTTGGCAGTTTGCCAAAGCAAAGAGAGCTTGAGCTCGACGGGAGAAAAATACTTCTCGTACATGGCTCACCTCGAAAAAATAACGAAAATATTTTTCCTGATTTACCGATAGAGGATATTGAAGAAATGATTGCCGGGACGGATGCAGACATAATTTTTTGCGGACATACGCATCTGCCTTGCGGTTATCAAACAAATACTAACCAAACAGTGGTAAATGTCGGCAGTGTCGGACGACCGTTCTCGGAAGACCCAAAGTCCTGTTACGCAATTCTGGAAATGATAAACGGAGAGTCAGTAATAAGGCACAAGCACGTTCCTTATGATGTCGAAACTGCATCAAGAATTCTTAGAGAAAGAGGATTTGAAGGAGCAGACAAGCTGGCACAGATGTTGATTTGCGCAACTTCACGCTATCCAGAGTAGTATTTTTCTTATCGATTTTGCCGCCCCGGGCATGAAACCTTGGAAGTTATAAAAATATAACTTTTACGGGGTCTCATATAATAACTATGAGATCGCGTAAAAAACATTTGTTACATACCGCGTTATAAAAAGCCCGCGACGGCATAGCTTTTTATTTTTTTATATAATACTCAATTAGAATATCAGGTCCGATTTTTTTTACTGATTCAATTTTTGTGACAATGGATTTGTTGATATCATCTATATCAAAGCCCTCTACCCAACTGAGTGAGTCTTTGTCACCGAGGATTTTTGGCGCAATGAATTGATAAATCTTGTCTGCAAGTTTTTCTTTTAGAATCGCTCCGTTCAAGCCTGCACCTGCTTCGACAAGAATCGAGCATACACCTTTTTCATAGAGTTTTTCAAAAAGGTATTTCAAATCAATTTTGTCGTTTTTTAGAGGACACTTAATAAACTCTACATTTTTTCCAAAAGTTTTTATTTTATCCTCTGAAATGTTTTTAGAAACAGCAACATAAACTTTTGTCCCGTCATTTTTATAAACATTGGACTCAGGCGATGTGATAAGTTCAGAGTCAATAATCACACGAATCGGGTTTCTTCCGTTTTTCATACGGCATGCCAAGGAGGGATTGTCAGCTATGACAGTGTTTGAGCCTGTGAGTATTGCGTCGTATTTGTTGCGCAATTTTTGAACGAGGTTTCTGGATTTTTCAGAGGTAATCCATTTTGAAGAACCTGTTTTTGTGGCGATTTTTCCGTCTGTTGTTGTGGCTGTTTTTATCGTTACAAAAGGTTTTTTATCCTTTTGATTCTTATAGAATATTTCATTCAGCTTTTCGCATTCTTTTCCTAAAACTCCTACGATAACTTCAATACCTGCGTTTTTGCATTTTTCGATTCCCTTACCTGAGACTTTCGGGTTTGGGTCGACTGAACCCACGACTAGTTTTTTAATTCCTGT
>JAVBRY010000156.1:0-3789 GCA_031547505.1 Candidatus Gastranaerophilaceae bacterium
AAGGATATTGAGTGTTTGGGTACAAGTCGTTTGAGAACAGTTTTATCAAGGTAGACTTGCCGCTGCCGTTTGCGCCTAAAATTGCCCAGTTTTCATTTGTATTTATTTTTAGATTAATTTTTTTAAGCACAGTCGTCATGCCATAATTCACATGCACATTTTCAAAATCAATTATATTTTCGGCAGTACTTCCAAACATAAAAAAATTATATCACGTTGAATTCTAATCATATAAACTATTGCAAAAAATGAGATAATTTGTATACTTGATATGTGTTAGAAGAAAGGAGATTATAGATGAAAAAGTACATAGCGGAGTTTATCGGTACATTTACACTTGTATTATTCGGTTGCGGCGCAGCAGTTATTGCAGGTGAATTTGTTGGAGTGTTAGGAATTGCATTTGCATTCGGTTTTGCATTAATAGCAATGGCATACAGTATAGGTAACATCTCAGGCTGCCATATCAACCCGGCAGTAAGCTTGGGAATGTTCCTGGCGAAAAGAATGGGTTTTAAAGATCTAACATTTTATATGATTGCACAGTTCTTGGGTGCTATTGCCGGAGCAGCTGTCCTTTTACTCATTTTGCACGGCTATTTGAACGGCTACAATATATCTTTAGTTGGTCTGGGTCAAAACGGATTCGGGGCTGACTATGGATTAGGATTCTCAGTTGTGTCTGCAATAGTGTTTGAACTTGTAGCAACATTCTTGTTCGTACTTGTTATTTTAGAATCAACAAAAGAGCGTGCCCCTAAAGGATTCGCGGGATTGATAATAGGTATTACACTTGTTGTTATTCATATTGTCGGTATTAAAATCACCGGTACATCTGTTAACCCGGCCAGAAGTTTGGCTCCTGCTATATTTGTAGGCGGTGTAGCTTTACAACAATTGTGGTTGTTTATCGTAATGCCTCTACTTGCAGGTGCGGTTGCAGGCTTAACATCAAAAGTTTTAGATTAAATTTAGTCCAAACAAAAAAGGTCTCATAATTTATGAGACCTTTTTTGTTATTGTTTTAATTACTTGGTTGCTCGCTCTAAACGGGCCCGCTCCCTCACCAGCGTGAGGTCGACTCTGCCCTCTGCCGCTTCGCGAGCAAGCGCAATCCGCTATTCGCCTTCTTTTACTTTTTGAGCTTCTATTTTTGCCTGTTCTTTAGCTTGTTTCTCAAGCTGTTTTTGAAGTTTTTCTTGTTCTTTAAGATATTTAGGAACTTTTTTATCTCTTATGTATTGCATTCCTTTTGGAGACAAGAAACTTGGTTCATTATGTTCAAACGTCATAATCTGCCAGCAGTTTGCAGGTCCGCCATCTGGGCACCCCACATTTCTCCAGATTAAACCTGTTTGTTGATCAAGCATCATAGTCGGTATGCCCGCACCTGAAACTACCTTGTAGCGATCAACATTATTAGAGTCACAAGATATTTTCAAAGCAAGTGCCCCGAAAACCCAAACTGTTAGAAATGCTAAAGCTACGATAACACATTTGCAGCAGCATTTTTCTTCTTTAACTGCATTTTTTCCATTCTCTTTCATAATTTCTCCTTTTCAAATGACCAAATTCGATTATATTAATTATTCTGCGCTTTGTCAAAGGATTCTTCTTTACATATTTGATTTTTCATTAAAATAAATATATCATTTTCTAATGAAGCATTTGATTAACAATTACATAAGCAGATTAAAAAGCACCCTGGACAGCTTGAGCAGAGAAGAGATTGAAACTTTTATCAAAATTCTGATAAAGGCAAGAAATAATGAAAACACAATATACATTATGGGCAACGGCGGTTCTGCTGCTACCGCATCTCATTTCTTAGGTGATATTGTTAAAGAAATTCATGGACAAAAAAGGTTTAAAATAGTTTGTCTTAACGACAATATTCCGCTTATGATGGCTTATGCAAATGACGTCAGCTTTGATGATATTTTTATTGAACAGCTTAAACTGCATCTAAAACAAAACGATATTGTTATAGGCATTTCAGGCAGCGGTAATTCTAAAAATATAAACAAAGCAATCGAATATGCTAATGATCACGGCGCCATCACAGTCGGGCTTACAGGATACGGCGGAGGTCGATTAAAGAGTATTTCCCAATACTCGGTAAATGCAAATTATCAAGACATGCAGATTTCTCAAGATGTGCATATGATTATTACGCATTTAACTATGCAGGTGCTTATAGAGCTCTGTTCAGAAAAGTAGCCCACCAGCGAGGAAGTTTTGAAGTATAAATTAATAAAAGCAGAAGATTTGCCATCCCCGCCCAACACCCTAGTAAAATCAGATAGAGGAAAGAGTATGAGTGTTTTTCCAAACGAGTATGTTGTTCTGGATATAGAAACAACCGGGTTGAACCCGAAATTTAACGAAATTATAGAACTTTCGGCACTTAAAGTCGTCAGCGGCAAAATTGAATCCCAATTCACTTCTTTAGTGAAACCCAAGGGTTCCATAAGCCCATTTATAACAGGCCTGACAGGAATAAATCATTCTATGGTAGCCGGTGCACCGGATATTAAAGAAGCAATAAAAGAGTTCAGCGATTTTTGTGAAGGTAATGTCATCTTAGGACACAACATTAATTTTGATATCAGATTTATTAATGAAAAGCTAAGAAAATATCATAACAGGTCATTCGACAATTATTGTATCGACACCCTTAGAATAGCCAGAATACTTTTGCCGCAGCTAAAAAACAGAAAACTCGGCACGATTGCAGAACACTTTGGCTTGAACACAGACGGGATGCACAGAGGTTTGAAAGACTGCACCGTTACAAATCTCTGTTTTCAAAGGCTCAAAGAGTTAGCTATAATTAAGTATGGCTCGTTAGACAAGTTCCCCGCCTAGTTAAACGTATTTTTGAAGCATTGACTCAAGCTGTGATTTTGAGTGCACGCCAGAAACCTGCTCGACAAGCTTTCCTTTATTGAATATCAAAAGCGACGGCACGCCTGAAATATGAAACATTGTAGCTTTTTCACGGTTCTGGTCAATATTGATTTTAGCAACCATTGCTTTTCCATCCATCGCGCTCGCTACTTCATCGACAATCGGAAGCTGTTTCTGGCATGGACCGCACCATGGCGCCCAAAAGTCTACTAAAACAGGCTGTGAGGCTTTTTGAATTTCGCTGTCAAAGTTTGTATCGTTTAGTTCTAATACTTTAGCCATTATAAATACCCCTTCGTTGTTACATTCTTTGCATTTTTCCATATATTGCTACGGAAAACATTCTACGAAAGGTTAATATTAATGCTATTCCTCCTTATCAGAGTCGTTCTCGTTGTTTCTCTTTTTGCGTTTTGATTTGAAATAGTTCATGTACATAATCATCAATGCAATGACCAGGGCTAAAATTAAGTAAGGTATTATTATTTCAAGTGTCATAAATTTCTCCAAAATTGTTTATCCATATCATAGCATACACTGCTTTTTCAGGTTTAAACACTGTACAAAAGACTACTCAGGGTTGAATTATAATTTTCAGCGTGGATAATAGTATTAGAAGTTGTTTTATCGCGGGATGGACCGAGCGACCGAAGGTTGCGAATTCAAATTTAGGCCCAGGCTGCGAAACAAGAAAATGAAAACTGAATAAAATATAACGCGGGATGGACCGAGTGACCGAAGGTTGCGAATTCAAATTTAGGCCAGGCTGCGATACAAGAAAATGAAACTGAATAAAATATAACGCGGGATGGAGCAGCCTGGTAGCTCGTCGGGCTCATAACCCGAAGGTCGTCGGTTCAAATCCGGCTCCCGCAACCA
>JAVBRY010000090.1:0-8394 GCA_031547505.1 Candidatus Gastranaerophilaceae bacterium
GACTGAATCGCTTTATCCGGGCGTTTGTAGCTCTCATCCGGAACATAATCCTCAAGCACTAAGTCCTCTGCGATAGGTGTATCAAGGCTTATAGGATCTTTGAAAATCGCCTGTTTAATATTAGTAAATTTCTTTTCGCTCAAGCCGAGTTTTTTTGCCATTTCTTCATCGCTGGGTTCTCTGCCCAAAAATGCACTCAACTCAAGCAATGTTCTTTTGTACAATCTGATTTTGTCCGACATATGGACAGGGATTCTGATTGTGCGTGAATGGTTAGAAATCGAACGCACGATAGACTGTTTAATCCACCAGGTAGCATAGGTGCTGAATTTGAATCCTCTGGCGTAGTCGAACTTTTCAGCTGCTTTCATCAAGCCCATTGAGCCTTCTTGAACCAAATCCATAAACAAGACACCTTGTCCGATGTATTTTTTAGCTATGCTGACCACCAGTCTCAAATTTGCCTGAACCAGTTTTTTCTTTGCTATTTCGGCGTTTAGTCTTTTTCCTTCTTTAATTTCTTTTCCGAGCGCTTTTTCTTCATCGCCCTTCAAAAATCTTACCCTGCCGATATCTTTCAAATAGTTTTGTAAAATATCATCTTTTTTTACAATGGTATTAAAGGTTGCTTCTGCTGCCGTGTTATCTTCTTCAATAAATTCTTTGCTATCAATTTCCAAAATATCATCCTCTTCAGCAACGTAAGCTTCTATGGCTCCGCTCATATCCACCAGTTCCTCCATTCCCCTACTCTTTCTATTTTTTTATAAATGCAACAGGTAAAATCCCAACTCTTCTTCTTTACTTTTACCTTTGCACCCTGTTCTATTCTTGTTTTATTTGAATCCTCTTTCTACCCATGACGCAGGCGGATTAAAAAAGTTTCCTTTTTTCTTAAAATGTAGTAGAATCACTATTATCAGGAGTGCGTCTATGTTCAATAAGGAAAAAATTATCCAAATAATAAACGAAGACGGTTTATTTATAGACAGTTTTATTTTTGATGCATTCGTAAAAAACTGGAAAATCGACCCTATCTATGAAGATGAAAAGGGTGTTGAATACTATGACGAGCTGACTATAGAAAAAATTAAAAAAGGAATCTCCCAAAAAGCGCCTTCAAAATGTGATGTTCAGCTTATAGACAAAGAAGAAGTTAAACCTATCGATATTGGGGTAGAGATACCTGTTGTTGATGTTCCTGTGACAGGACCGGAGCCGCAGATGGATGTTGAGCAGATTCCTGAAGCGGAAATAAGAAAAATCGAAGAGCCCGTGCCGCAATATGCTTCAAAACCTGAAGTCGAGCCAGAGCCTGTTTCTGAAACTGAAGCTCAGATAATTGAAGAAAAAAATCTGGAAGTTCCAACTGATAAGGCGTTTGATGAGATTTTTGAAGCAGCGAAATCACACGAACCTGTAAAAGAAGAGCCGCCTATACCTGCTTCGGCTGCAACAGAAGCACAGCCTGAAATTAGCTTGCCAGATGCAAATCTGCCCAATGCCAGTCTACCTAATGATTTACCTGTGAAAATTCAGCAGGAAGTTGAAGGTCAGCTCCAAAATATCACCGTTGACATTTCAAACCAAACCCTTGCTATACTTGCAGAATCTATCGCAAGAAAAATTACGTCTGATGTCGCTCAATATTTAAAGGAATCGAATTTTACCGAAGATACAGTCAAGCTGGTTGAATTGAAAAAAGACAATGAGCTTCTCATAGACAAACTCGAAGAAACGATGGCTGATAATAAGATTCTTGTTCAAAAAATACAAGAGCTTGATGAGAAAAAAGGCGGGTTTATAAAGCTTTTCGGCAAGTTCTATATTAAAAAGTAAAATGCTTAATCTTAAAGATAAAATCAATGAGCGTCTGTCTGAGGATATAAAAAATATCCTTGATTGTTGTTCAAAAACAGCTGCACAAAGTGGTTTCAAAATTTATCTTGTCGGTGGTGTAGTGCGTGATTTGATTTTAGGCAGAGATATTTTTGATATTGATATCACGGTAGAGGGCGATGCGGTCGAATTTAGCAGGATTTTAGAAAAAAAATGTTCATCGAAGATAAAACAGATTCAGTCTGATTTAAAAACCACAAAAATGGTTTTTGAAAACGGAGCGGAGATAGATTTCGCTTCGACAAGAAAAGAGTCCTATCCGAAAGCAGGTCATATGCCTGTGATTGATGAAATTGGAAGCACTTTGATTGACGATGTCAAAAGACGTGACTTTACTGTGAATTCTCTTGTTTTGTCTTTAAACCAGGAGAATTTTGGCGAGGTGATTGATTATTTGGGTGGGCTTGAGGATTTGAATCGCGCCGAAGGCGGGCAGCTTCGAATACTTCATGACAAAAGCTTCATTGATGACCCGACAAGGATTATAAGAGGGCTGAAGTTCTCTGTGCGGTTTGGCTTTAAAGGTTTTAGGCTTGAAGAAAAAACACTTATGCTTCAGAACGAATATCTTTCAAATCATTTGAACAACGACATCTGCTGGTCTCGGGTCAAATCAGAGCTTGTTCAGACTTTCTCTTTGAATCTGCCAAAAGCCTATGATTATTTTATCGAACAGGGTATTTATAAATTAATAAATTCTGACTTCGAAAAGAAGATTGATTCTGTGCTGATTAAAGAACTCACAGACAAATACAAGCCTGAAAATATTTGGCTGGTATATCTCGGTGCGATTTTGTATGATTCAAAATGTGCTGAGTGTTTGGGTCTAAACAAAACTGAAATGAAGATACTATCTGATATTCAGAAGCTTTTAGGTGCAGAAATCCCGTCTGAGAAATTCGATATTTACAAATTTTTCAAGGGCATGGCTTTAGAGGCGGTTCTTGTTTATTATCTAATCACGCAAAATCTTAAAGGGGGGCAAGCTCTTTTATACCTTGATGAATTGAGGCATGTGAAAATTCATATTTCGGGTGATGATTTGATTAAACTGGGTTTGGAGCCATCAGAGCAGTTTGGTGAAGTGTTTGACGCAATTTTAAAAGAAAAGCTGGAAGGCAATCTAACATCCTTGGTGAGCACTGAAAAAGAAGAGCTTCAATTCGCCGCTGAAATAATAAAAGAGTTGAAAAATTAAATTTGGCATGTATAATTATCTTACGCAAGCAATGCGGGAGTAATTCAGTGGTAGAATGCTTCCTTGCCAAGGAAGATGTCGCGAGTTCGAGCCTCGTCTCCCGCTCCATTTAAAAAAGACCTCATTGAGGTCTTTTTTATTGCATAAATTATTTTTGCGAGGCTCGAACTGGTATGTTTCTCCTGTCGGTCGAAACATACGGAGTATCAGTCCGTTTCACGGACATCCTGATCTGTACGGCTCGTGATGCTCGCCTACAGCTCAAGCGAGCTTGTCTCCCGCTTATTAAAAAGAGACCCCTAAAGGGTCTCTTTTTAATAAGTTTTAGATTAGCGAGAACTGCAAGGCGAAGCCTTGCTCTAGTTCGAGCGTGAGCGAGCAGAGAGCGGAACGACCTCACGTAGGTGAGGGAAGTGCAGACTCGTTTAACGCGAGCGAACAAGACAGCCTCGTCTCCCGCTCCATTTATAAAATGCCTTTGAAACGCTAGCAGATTTGTTCTTGAGACAGAATAACAAAGCTGATAAACAGACAAAAAACATCCAATAATGTAAAATTTTGTTGCGATATCGAATGGAAAATTTCTGAAACTAGCAAATTATTTTCTTTACTATTTTTAGTGCATATTGAGTATCCTCAAAAGTCAAGAAAGCTCTCTGGAATGGAAGTAAAAAGCATCTCCGCATTCGACAAAATTGTAAGTGAACCGGTTTCAATACAGGCATCTACACCAGTACCTGTTCAGCCGTCTATAAATACCGTTGTTAATGCAAATAATGGCATCAAATCTGAAGACACAAGAAAAGCCACCAGAAAAAATCTTTTAGTTGCTGCATCGACGTTAGTTGCAACAGGGACTATTGCAGCTTATTACATAACTAAACATCGTGGAACTATCTCTGAATTGCGCTCTCAAGCTTCTGAATCCAGAAATAGAATAAGCACACTTTTAGAAGAAAATACTAACTTAAAATCAATTACAGAAACACAGAGTGACTTGAATTCAGCACCTAAAAAATCCTTTCAAGATTATTACAACCAGTTTAAAAATCTGATAAAGGGTGAAACTAAACTGAATTATGATCCATTAAAACCAATAGACTCAAGTGTCAAAAACGAAGGAAAAGAGCTTGTACCAATATCCGGATTCCAAAGTACCCCGGCGCTTCATATTAATCCACTGAGCGAAATTAAACCCGAAAAACTAATGGAAGAGCTGCAAAGCAAGAATGAAGTAAATATTTCACTAACTTCCTTAACTCCTATTAATTCAGTAAAACCTTCTACTGCTAATATACCTGTATTTATGGAAAAAGAAATAGGACAAGTAATGCAGTCAGATATGACTATAAACGCAGGAGAAACGGCAAACTGGTCATTTAACAAAATTGCAAGAGATATTATGCAAAATTTTTATGACGGTCACGGGCATACTCTTGGCGGTACAAATTTGAATATCCGAAAATTAGAAAATGGTTTGTACAAAATAAGGGTAAATGGTAATTCAACATACAATCCTGAATATATAAAAGGAATAGGGCTTACTAGTAAATCTGAAAATTTAGCGAATGCAGGGGGATTTGGTGAAGGCAGCAAGATAGTTAATGCTAGTATGATGGCAAAAGGTATTACAGATAAAGTAATTTATGGTAGTGCGGATTGGATGTATGAAATCACAAATGACGGAAGATATCTGCAACGTAAGTTAAATAAGACAGACTTCTTAGATGGCAATTTTATTGAATTCGAGACTAAAAATAAGAAATTTGTAAATGCTATGCTTGAGTCTTTAAACTTTTTTGAACACGAAGGAAACAAGGATTTTTATAACTTAACGTACAAGAATAATGTGTTTGGTTTTAAATATCTTGGTCCTGAAAAAAAAGGGAACATGTATCTCACCCAGCGCTTTGAATACGGAGAAAATGGCAGCTGGCAGAATGGAGTAGAGGGCTTAAATGTAATTATTAAGGAAAAACCTGAGTCGGAACTGTATGAAACATTAAATGAAGCTTCATTTGCCCTAGGCAGAGATCGAACTAGTATAAAGCAGCATGATTTCAAAAATTTAGCAAAATATTATGTTAATGAAATGAGCGAAGAAGAAGCTTTAAAATGCGTTGTGGAAATGCAATCCGGCTGGCCATTAGCTTATACAGAGAAAGAACCTGCATATAAAATCTTACTGAAGTCGTTATGTAATAAATTCGGATATGACAGCAAAAAACTGGATTTTTCAAAAGAAAAATATTTTGCTAGCTACTACGGCGATGAGCGAATACATAAGGATACTATAGAACGCTTAGGGTTAGTTCCTTGTGATGGTTTTTTAGATAAAATAGGAATGCCAGATATAAGAGAAGTTCTTGCACGTTATAGCACACATAAGCCTGTCCAGCCAACTCAAAAAGAAATTAAACAAATAACGCTATTGAATGAAGCAACAAAAGTTGTTCATGAATCATTTACACAATTTGATAAAGAAATAATTAAGGAATTATCACAAAATTATAATGGCAAAATAATAGACCGTCCTCTTTTTGATTATACTATGAATAGAGGAGTATTAGAGGATTTTGATTCTTTATTAAATAAAATTAATGATATTTTTGAAAGTAAACATAAAACCCTGATGGAAGAAATGGAGAAGAGGTTTAGTAGCTCTTCAAAACCTGATAAATTTAGCGATTTTCCACAGGAACTGAAAAATGCATTCTATGACGCCTTTGAAGAGTCATTGGGCAATACTATGAAAGACTTAGATAAAAAACCACCTGAAGTTCAAGATGAAGCTATGGAACTTTTGAAAATTTTGAGAAGTAATTTTTTATTAGATCCTGAATGTGAGAGCTTAGTCTCGAAAATTTCAAAAGTAAATGAACCTGTAATAAAGTCTTCAAATTTAGGAAAACCGGTATGTGTGTTTGATAGCGTGAAAGAAGGAAATGAATCAATACTTGGGCAAGCTTCTGTTCGTAATAACGAAGACAGGGGTTGGAATGAAAGAGGTTATTTTGGACACTGGGTTTCAAGAAAGCACCTTGAGGAGAATGATTTCGGAGATCTTTTATCTACCTGGCTGCATGAAATATCACACCAGTATGGTGGTGATAGTCAATCTGTATTTGGCTATAAATTAACTGACTTACTGGCACAGTCATTCCGACTCAGCGATGACGCAAAATTACAGCTCAAAGCAATAGGAAAAGCATATTCTGAAATTTAATGCAATTTAAATAATTGTGTACCACAAGGAAATATTGTATTTATTGTGACACATTTACTTATAATTTTTCTGTTAATAATAGGTCAAAATTGAAATATACTGTTGAATCCATAATTAAAGATAATAGAACAAGAGGGAAAGTTGCAGACTTTTTATTTGATTCAGTACCTGAATATCCAATAAAGGGTGGCGAAGGTGTCGCTGAAAACAATGGCCCTTACTTGAAAAAGTTGTGTAATTATAGTTTGTTATAGCGTTAACCTTCATCATTGTCTTCCTTATACTGTAATTTTAAATGTCTTAAATGTGTCGTTGTTAATTTGTAATGGCGCAGCGGGGTTATTTTCATTGACTTTTTTAATGATTGGCTCAGTAGTTTGCGAGTTAATTTCACTTGTGGCTTTTTTATTTTTACCTTTAACAATAGAATATATTCCAACCAGAACAACTGCTGCAGCACCTGTTGTAATTAAAATTGGTTTTAAATATTTATTTTTTGAAATTTTTTCTTCAGTTGTCTTAATCACTTCTTCAAGATCTTTTTCATTAAGAATGTCACGGTATTTTATAATTTTTTGGTAAAGTTCAGGATGAGACTGGTCAAACCCTTTGGCTTTGAACACTTTTTCAAGCGAATCCATTATATTGAAACCATATCCCTCTTGAACTGCTTTATGGTAGGCTTCTTGATAATTTGCCGGAATTTTATGTGCATAGTTTTTTTCAGGATGCATTGTTATGTTATGACATTGCATATCAAAACGTTCTTCTCTTCCAAAAACATCCATATAGAACATTTGGTTATTTTTTGCCATCATCGGCTCTGCCCACTTTGCTTTTGCAAATTCAATTGGATTTTGCAAACTGTTCTCATCAAGCTTTAAAATCCTTGCCAGTGGCTTAATAGCGTTAGCCTTGTGGTATTGATTGCCTTCCTCCATCGCTATATCACATACGTTATTAGCTATTTGTCTTAAGGGTTGTGGATCGTGGTTTCCAACACCGATAATAAATTCATCTGGCAGCCAGCCGCGCTTTAAAAATGCATCATTTGAACCCCACATATCGTGCGGATATTCGTGCATAAAAGTGCTTCCGAAAACCTTAACACGTTTTTTTACCGGATCAAGCAGCTGGTCGGAATTTTGTTTAAAGATTTCTCCACCTTCAAACTCATAAATTAAGTTCTTAAGATCAAAATCATTGCCCCGGATTTCTTTAACAGAATTTTCAATAAGTTCTAAAACGGTATCACCTAGATATTGATTATAAGATGTGCCATCCGGTCTGAAAATTTTAGGATTTACATAAGCCCAACCAACATCAAAACGTATTGAATCATAACGTCTTGCGTTCAATTGAACTTTACGTTTGAGTAATTTCGATGCATCACTTTTGGGATCAGACAATTTATCATAGTCAAGAGACGGCAAGTCCCAGTCTTTATTACCAATAAAATGCCCCTTTTTGAATGCCCTGGGATAAGCCCATTCTTCATCATATGAAAACCCTATCTGACAATCGCCTTTGAGAGTAGCACCTATTTTATTTAGATTTTTTCGTCCTATTGCTAAATGGCTGTCAGCAATGAACTGCTTAAATTTAAAGAAATTTATTTCGTCAGAGTTCTCGCCTATGAGCTGTTTAATTCTTTTAGTCCTTGCGTTTAAATCAAAATCAGGTTCATATAAATTTTTATCAATTTCTTCTTCCCAGTTTTTGAAATTGCCGCCGTGAATTTTTGCAAGTATCTTAAAAATACCTTTCGGCTCAAGCCAGTCATTATTTTTTTTGACATAGGCAGAAAAATCTTTTTTAATCTCGATATCTTCAGCAAGATTTTTAAAACGTTCATACGCTTTTCTAAGTGCCTTATCCTGTGCGCTTCCATCCTCTATAACGTTTTTATAATTAGCAATTATTTCTCTATCAGTACTGTTATTTGCATTGACAATTTCTTCAAATTCTTCGGGTTTCAAGATTTTATTAAAAAGCTCTGTTGTCAATAATTCAGGATTTATTTGATGATTACCGAGTGAAAGCGCACTTCCTGCATATGCACAATAGAATT
>JAVBRY010000019.1:0-7727 GCA_031547505.1 Candidatus Gastranaerophilaceae bacterium
CTATGGACTTAGGGGTTCATAGCTACTAGATTAGGGATATGCGTATCGTCGTCTTCTAAGGAGTATAGATTTATTTTACCTATACTTTAGTTTGAGGAAATCATACATTATTATGAATAATTGTTAAGCCGCTCATACATCTGAGCGATTTATCATTTTTTGTTGTGTAACAAACCCATAAAACATGACTTTTTCTTAAATATCATTAAATAAAATGCGTGAGTCTTAATAAGCCAAGGGTAATCTAAATAGATGATTTTTATTTTGAAAACTGAAATTGTCTTAATATTATACCGATAAAAAGTGTAGGGCAAAAAAGACTTAGAGGACGTTTTAACCTTGTATAATTCAGTTTATCCAGTAAACATAAAACCATACGTACCGCCAAGAGTGGTTAAAAAGCCTGCCTCTAGCGGTGAGGAAGAGTCTAAAGGTGCTGAGCTCCAGAAAGAGAATCAGTCTCTTCAAAGTACGGACAGCTACAACGGTAAAACAGATAGCTACAATGGTAAAAAGTACGAGCAGCAGGAGTTTCCTAACGGCAAAAAGCAGACTATCGACTATTCAAAAAGCAAGGTGAATATTGCTCAGATTATTACTGACTTCAAAAACACTTCTCAGGCTATTGCGACCCCTGATTATATAGCAGAAGAAGTTTATCAATATTTGGATTTGGTTGAAAAGCAGTCCTTGAAAGATGTTCCCAATAAAAAACTGATGCAGACCAACCTTAAGAGTGCGGCGACTATCCTTGATGATTTTATTTCACAGACTTTGAACAAAAAATCGAAGGTTGTTGAAAACTGGGTAGAGGCGCTGTTCTTGCAGCAGGTTAATTATAAGAATGACCCTGATTTTATAAACCCTGATTTTCTTGTGAGAATGCCTGACCAAAAAGAACCGAACACTACAATACAGGCTCAAAAGGTACAAACTACCGATAATGCAGTTGTTGAAACGGAAACAATAGCTGAAACAAAAGCTGTTGAAACAATACCTGAAGCAGAGATTATTTCGGCACCACAGGCGCAGACTCAAACTGAGATTACAGCAGTAACAAACCCTATTTCGGAAAACAAAGTATATATACCGTCTGACCCTGATTTAAGAATGTATTTTATCCAAGGCAAAAAATATGTAGAGGCGGAAAACACAGATAAAGCGCTTGCTGCGTTCGGATTGGCACTTTCACAGGCACAGGTTGTTGAAGATAAACAGGCTGTCGGCATGGTCTGCTATGAGATTGGACAGATTTATGACAAGGAAGATAACATTGAAGAAGCATTGAGCTACTATCATCGCTCACTTACAAACTCAACCGACAATAATTTAAAAGTTAAAGCCTACTATGCAATGGCACAGATTTATAACGATGTAGTTTATTTCGAACCTGCGATGGATCACTATTATGCGGCGATTTCTTATGCAGGCGAATCAGAAAACCTCAAAGCCCAAACAAAAGCCCTCAGCGATATTGCCAATATGTACGCAGACAGATATGACAAAGATACTACCCGCAAGTATTTCGATACGGCGAAAGAGATTGTCCTTGAAACAAATGAAAATAAAACAATTGGCGCAATCTACGCCAAAAGCGGCGATACAATGAAAAGACTGGATGAAAACGTTACTGCCCTAAACGACTACAAAGAGTCTACAAGATACTACGAAATGGCAGAATCGCCAATTAAAATGGCAAAAAACTATGAAAAAGCTTCACAGGTGATGTCCAAACTGGGCAATACTGAAAAATCCAGATCACTTTTACAAAAGGCATGCAATATTGCTCTGGCAAGCGGAGACAAAGAATATGCAGAAGAACTTACACAACAGTATTTAGAAGCGTAAGGTTAAGACACATAGCGAAACAACAAAAAAGACTCCATATTGGAGTCTTTTCTTTAAACAATTTTTCATTCCGCCTGTCAAATCGAAGATTTGTTCGTTCTCTTCACTACGTTTCGTTCACAACAGCGGTATCGAACGGTTTGGCTCTTCGGCGCTGACCTGCGTCAGCTTCTTCGAGCCGCCACACACGGCTAACGCCTTTTAACCACGCAAGCCGAGTTTTTTAATCAATTCTCTGTATTCTTCGAGGTTTTGTTTTTTAAGGTAAGAAAGAAGTCTTTTTCTTTTACCTACCATCATCAAAAGACCGCGTTTGCCTTGGAAATCTTTGCTGTTGATTTTCAAGTGCTCAGTTAATTCATTGATTTTTGTGCTGAGCATAACGATTTGTACAGAAGCAGAACCTGAATCTTTAGCGGTTTTGCCGTGTTTTTTGATGATGTCTTGTTTTTGTTTTGGTTCTAAGTTTATTGTCATTATTTTTTCCTTTTTATTAACTTAAGTTGGTGGCATAAGCTAATGTTCATTCTCAAAGAATAACATCTCAAACCCCTAAGTCAAGCATGCTCTTTCATTTAAGTTAATATTTGCGTAATAAATACAAGAGTTTCTATTATAATTAAACTCATGACCAACTACAAAAAAGCAGTTGAAGCCTTAACTTCACAAGAAAAATTCCATATATCCCTTGGATTGGAGCGTATTTCTGAGATTTTAAAACTCCTGGGAAATCCTCAGGATACACTTAAGTGTATTCATATCGCAGGCACAAACGGAAAAGGCTCTGTGTCTTGTATGTTGTCGACGATTCTTGCTGAAGCGAGATATAAGACAGGACTTTTCACGAGCCCTCATATTCTTGAATATACTGAACGAATAAAAATAAATAATCTGGATATAGACAGGAATGACTTTGCAGAGTTGATTTTTGAGATTGATAAATTAGCAAAAGAAAATGATATATATTTAACAGAGTTCGAGATTTTGACGGCAGCAGGGTTTAAACACTTTGCGGATAATAATGTTGATATCTGTATCCTGGAAACAGGCCTGGGCGGACGTTTCGATGCGACTAATGTTATAAAAGAAAATCTGGTTTCTATAATAACTTCAATTTCGCTGGATCATACCGAGCGTCTGGGGGATACGATTGAAAAAATCGCTTTTGAAAAAGCGGGAATAATAAAGGAAAATAGCCCTGTAATAATAAATAAAAACAATGTCGGTATCGAGACAATAAAAGAAGTAGCGCAGCAAAAGAATGCAAAGATTATAATCACAGGAAACTCCAATCAATCCGTCATTCTGAGGACGAAGTCCGAAGAATCTCCGAGTGAAATTAACAAGCTTTCCCCCCGAGATTCTTCGGTCGCTACGCTCTCTCAGAATGACAGTAGTCTAAAAAATTATGCAATCATTGACGGCATAGAGTACGAATTCAGCCTTCTCGGGCTATACCAACAGGATAATCTGGCACTCGTAATTGAAACAATAAAAGCATTAGAAGGTTTTTCTGTTTCTGATGATGTATTGAAAAGAGCTTTGAAAAAGGTCAATTGGCCGGGCAGATTACAATATATAAAATCCGATAACATTATTATTGATGCGGCACATAATCCTGACGGTGCTAAAAAACTGAGAGAAAGTCTTGATTATTATTTTCCTGACCAGAAAAGGATTTGGATATACGGCACTTTAAAAAATAAGGATTATAAAAAAATCGTCAACACATTATTTAGGGAATCAGATGAAATATATTTATATGACTTTGATTACCCCAATAGGGCGACTGCAGAAGAGATTGCAGATTGTACCAATTTTAGTGTAAAACAGTTGCAAAATTCGCAAATACAGTCTATACTCGGGTATTCGGGTTTAAAAATCATTGCAGGTTCTATTTATATGATCGGAAAACTACTAAATACGCAAAAAGTCAAAAATAATAATTTTGACAAGGCTCACAGATAAACCCGCATAACATAAACAACTAAGCATAGTCACACAGGCGGAAAGCAAGGTCGTAAAAGAGATTGAGATTTTTTTGAAGACCAAAATTCAAGTTCTGCCCTAAAAAAATATTGCCGAGTTGGTTAATATCTATTAATTCTTTTATCGTTGATAATGGCATATCGAAGTACCCCGAATTATCTAAGCAATAGACAGGAGAATCCCCACTATGTTGACATCAGTCGAAGAAAAAGCCGAACTTATCAAAGTTATTATTATTGAGGACTATAAACTAACCCGAGTAGGTTTGCGCTCTACTATTAACGAATTTGAAAATATTACGGTTGTTGCAGAGGCAGAAGACGCAATCAAAGGATTGGAGCTTGTTAAGAAGGAAATGCCGGAAGTAGTTCTTATGGACTTAGGTCTTCCTGAAATGAACGGCATCGAAGCTACCCAGAAGGTTAAGGAAATTTCTCCCGATACTAAGGTTATTATCCTTACGTCACACGATAGAGAAGAAGAAGTCTTAGCCGCATTGGGCTCCGGCGCACATGCATACTGTTTAAAAGATATAGATCCGAAAACACTTTCAAGCGTAATCCGTAACGTAGCAAAAGGCGCCTGCTGGTTGGATCCTGCAGTGGCCAGAGTGGCGTTGAACCTCTTCCCGAAACCTGAAAACACAAACCTCAACAACTCTGCTGAAATCTCTGATGCTAGAGCACAGCTGACAGAAAGAGAGTTTGAAGTCTTGAGACTCCTTGTTAAAGGAAAGAGCAACACTGAAATCGCTAAAGAATTAATCGTCAGCGTACACACAGCAAAAGCACACGTCTGCAGCATCTTGCAAAAATTATGCGTAGATGACCGTGTTCAAGCTGCCGTAAAAGCTATTAAAGAAAATATTATCTAATATCCTAACAGCTAATTTAAACTCAAAGAGGTATAGGACGAAAGTCTTGTACCTCTTTTGCATCATACATGTTGTGAGCACTTGCCTAAAATACTTATCTTGTCGCCCCGCTGTGTGATTGCGTATTGTTGTAATAATTTAAGTCTGAGCGGGGTCTAAAAATAGATACCGCTCAGAGTTATATTAAAGTGTGTCCCAGTACTTAACGCAGCGGTATGACATTATAACTACTCATTCATCACCCATTTGTGGCAAGACATAGAGTATTGTGCTAAAAATATAGTATGATAGAAAATTACAAATTATACCTGCAGCTGGTCGATTCAAAACTCAAGAAATTTTTTGATGCCCAATCACCATACATAAAATGCAAACAGGGCTGTTCTTTCTGTTGTGAAAAAGGTCAATATCCTTATTCTGAGCTTGAGTTTGTTTACCTGATGGGAGAGTTTTATACACTTCCTGAAGATACACAGCTGAAAATCAAAGAAAAAATCGAAGAAATAAAAAAAGAAAAAATTGAATTTGAAAAAAACAATCCACCTGAGACCAAATTTTATTATCGATGTCCGTTTTTAATAAATAACCTGTGCAGTGTATATGAATATCGCGGCGTGATTTGCCGAACACACGGACTTCCTTATTTTAATGAAGACGGACAAATTCTCATCCCGGGCTGTTATTCAAGAGGGCTAAACTATTCTGAAATATATGATGAAGAAGAAAAAAAATTCATAGTGGAGAATGTTGAAAAAATAGGGCACGGAGTTGAACCGCTGGCATATAATTTGAGCCTGAAATTTCTTCTCTGCCCTGAAATTGAAGAAAACTTGGGGATAAAATTCGGTGAAAGCAAGGCGCTGATTAAATGGTTTGAATAAGTTAAATTTAAAGCATGAAAAGTTTTTATTTTTTTTATATACTTTGTATAGGTATTTAGGGGGAATAGTTTATGAAAAGATTTTTAAAGTATCTGGGAATTGCAGTACTATCAGTACTTTTAATTTTATATCTATGTTTTTTGATTGTTGTGCCGAGAATAGATATTTCGGTTTACAAAAATGAACTTCAAAAAATTGTCAGCGAACAGACAAAGCTGAATCTTGACTTGGATAACCCGAAATTATACACAACACCTCTATTAGAAATAGGTGTCAAAGCAGACAACCTGAGTGTAAAACTGCCTGATGACTCATCTCTTTTGAGTGCGGATTCTTTTAAAGCCAAAGTTGCACTTCCGAGCATTTTTCTGCTCACAGCTAAAGTTTCCGGTGTCGAAGTTGAATCTCTGAGGCTAAACCTCGATATCAAAGACAACAAACAGTTCAAAATAGTTTCTCTAATCGAAGATATAATAAACAAAAACCAATCTTCAGCAAAAACAGAAACAACTCCTCTGCCGATAAGAATAAAAGTTTCAAACGTGAAACTCAATAACTACCACGTTTTAATCAACGATACAAAACACTCGCTCGCTCTTTCGGGTGAAAAATTGCTCGCAGCGTATGATGTTAATAAAGTCAAAGTGAAAACAGAAGCCAAATTTTTCAGTGATTTGGAAAACAATATCAATTTAAACGTTGATATAGATGCACTCTTGCCTGAGCCGACAAAACTCGATAAAGAAGACGATGAGCCTGAAAAGATTGAGATTCCTTTTGTGAATCCTGTTTCTATGTACCGTGACTACAACTTAAAGGCTGATTTAAATACAAAACTAAAAATAAGAAAAGATATCAAAGGCTTTTTGAACGTTGAAAATTTCTCCATGCACCTGAAGGATTATGACTTGCCTCAGAGCTACGTAAGAGCCAGATTCAGAGGACAGGCTGCGAATATTGATACAAACTTGTACATTACACCTGACGAAAATATTCAAATTTTAGGCAAAGTTAATTACAGCAAAAACCCTAAAATAAACCTAAGCATAATGAGTGAAAAAATATATCTTGAGAATGTTCTTTCACTCGCAAAAGCATTCTTAAATACCTTGAATATTAAAAATGACCTTGCTGACATAAAAGCAGGCGGGTATGTGCAGGCAAACACAATAATAAAAACCGATTTCAAAAGAATGAAATCACAAGGAAGCATTATTGCCAGAGATTGTAGTGTCGGTTACAGAAAAATTGGTCTGGTAATACAAAAAATGAATGCAAACCTTGTCTTTGATAACGATGCCCTGAGTATTGAAGATACTTATGTGAATATAAACGGCTCACAGTTGAAGATGTCAGGTATTATTGATAAAAATTCCATAGCAGATGTCTTGATACAAACAGAGAGGCTTCCATTGACCGGCTTGTTTGCTGCATTTGCGCCAGAAGAGCTTAAAAAACAGTATCAGCTGCATTCTGCGGATTTGACTCTGGATTTGAAGTTGTCAGAGAAACTCAAAGAGCTTAAAATTTCACTCGATGCAGCTCTTAGCAATGTCTCGGTTTTAGATAAGAAAAGCAAAATGCTGATTACAAACAAAAATGCCGGCGTTGAGTTTTTGTCTACTCCGAAAATCCTGAACGGAAAATTCATAAATGATGATTTTAAAATATACATACCTCAAACCAAATCAACCATCCATAACCCTCAGCTTGTTGTGAATATAGATAACAAAAATATTTCAATCCCGACTTCGACTACAAAAATCAATAAAGCTTCAAAAGTTGATTTTGGCGGAGAAATATTGAACTATAAGAAAAAACCTTTGTTGGATTTTAAAGTTGCCGGTTTGTTGAATTCAGGCGACTTGGTTAACCTTGCAGGAAAAGAGAATGCTGTTTTCATGCACTCATCAGGTGCAATTCCTTTTAAGGCTACATTCAATGGTGATAATAATAGACAGTACCTCACTGCACAAGCTATGTGCGATAAAACAAACTACTTCACACCTATAGATTTTGCAGAGCTTTTGAATAACCAGACCATATTCCAGGCAAAGGTGGACTTTAAAGGGAATAGATTTAAGGTTAAAGAAACAGGTGTTTATTCAAAAACAATCCCGACAGAATTCACGGAT
>JAVBRY010000103.1:0-8127 GCA_031547505.1 Candidatus Gastranaerophilaceae bacterium
TACAAACATTTTTCACGTACAAGAATTATCGAGGTATACGGCTCTGCTACTATGCTTTCATGGTTGAAGCTTAGAATGTAAAGGTATTCTCATTTTATCGATTCATTAAATGAGCGTCCCGAAATTCAAACCTGCCTGAAGGAAGAAGATGAAGCAGATTAGGCTAATAAGGGTTTAATTATTTATTGTCATTCCTGCGCAGGCTAAATCATCAATTTGCAGCAACAAACTCTCTGCATTCTCCGGCAATAAAATCCATATCATCTTTGGATATATCGGTGAAACTCAGTGCTGTCAGGAATTTAAAAGCATTATCAACTCTCAAGGGGCTCGAATACACAAGCTCTGCGTGTGTTTTGATAATTCTTTCTTTTAAAATCAGCTCGATATAAATCTTTTTATAATTCGTTATCAAGGTATCAGAAACGAAACAAAGACCCTTTGCACAGAGGTTTTTTGTCACGGCATTGGCTTCTGTCTTATCTACATAATCATTTTCAACTTTGATATAAAATCCTGTTTCAATATCCGCTCTCAAAAATTCCCGCCTTTGAGAATGTCTGATATTAGTCGGAAACGCAAGCTTGTAAAAAACTTTTTCACCCAGACAGTTACTTGAAACTATCTTGCTGTTTGCATTGTAGATACCGTCAGGAGCGTAGATATTCACTTCAATCTCTACTTCAGGCAGCTCGGCTACAGTATCCAAAAATACGGTTATTTCTTCATTTTCCACATAATAAATTGTGCAAAAATGGCTTTCATCAGCTATTTTTATCTCAAGCTTATTCGAAGGTTTTAAAAAATTGTAGCTTTGCAATATATGCTCCTTCGCGGGGTTTATGGTGTCGGGATAGTAATCTCGACCTACTATGCGTCATTGCGAGCGAGTTCATAGAACGAGCGCGGCAATCCAGTACATTCATTTCCATTGTCAGATGAAATATTCACCCTATACCATTATAATTTTTATTGCAATTTTAATCAAATATTGACTATAATGTTTTTAATATCACAGTTTGAGAGGTCTTACACATGCAAAGAAAGCCGTTTTTTTTCGACATTACACTTCGTGACGGAAACCAGTCGCTCAAAAAGCCTTGGAACCATGAAGAAAAAGAGTTTATTTTCAAAAAACTCATAGATTTCGGCGTTCAGGCTGTAGAAGTCGGCTTCCCTGCATCGTCAAAGCTGGATTTTGAGGCATGTTCCCATCTTGCGAAAATGGCACCGGACAATATGGTTATCGCAGGATTGGCAAGAACAGTCGAAGGCGATATCAACAGCGCAATCGATGCTATTCATATGTGCGAAAACCCTCGTGTGCATACGTTTATCACAATGAGCCCGTTCAACATGAAATATGTTCTAAATAAAGAACCAAAAGACGTCCAAAAAACAGCAATCGAAGCGGTTAAATATGCAAAAGAACAAATCCAAAAGAAATGCAAAGATAAAGGACAAATCCAATTCTCTGTTGAACACTTTGGTGACTGCAACGAGAATATCGGATTCGTTATTGATACATTAAAAGAAGTTGTCAAAGCAGGCGCTACAACAATAAACCTACCGAACACTGTTGAAAGATACAGAATCAAAAATTTTGTTGACCTTGTTGAAAAGGTTCACCACGCCCTGCCAAAACATGTAAATATCTCCGTGCACTGCCACAATGACCTCGGAATGGCTACAGCAGCAACCGTTGAAAGCTATTTTGCAGGTGCAACACAGCTTGAGTGTTGTTTGAATGGATTAGGCGAAAGAGCAGGAAACACAAATATGTATGAAGTTGCAGTCGCTCTTCACAACAGCGGAGTTGAAGTTCCTTTGAACCTTGGCGAGATTTATGAACTCGCGCTTGTTGTTTCTGAAATGTCGAATGTGCCTATTCCTGATTTGGCGCCGCTTATCGGACCTGAAGCACTGGCACATAGAAGCGGAATACACCAGGATGGCGCTATAAAAACAAAAGATAGGGAAAAAGGCGCATATCGGGCTATCCATCCGACTCTTATCGGAAGAAACGACGACGAAAAAATCGGATTCACAAGCCAATCAGGTAAAACAGCTATCTTTGAAATCATTAAAAACGAAGGCTATCCGATTACTATACAAGAAGCAATACGCATTCTGCCTTTCGTAAAAACAGCAGCGGAAAAAGTCGGAGAACTGCCCGCAAGAAGTATCATCGACATCTATTTCAAAGAAGTTTTTGATGTTAAAGGTGATTTCGAACTCAAGAGTTTTGAAAAAATTCAAGAAGGCGTGTATAACTTAAAATTCTGCCACAAAGGTGAATCCTTCGATATCAACGGAAACGGAAACGGCCCGCTCGACGCATGCCTGGCAGCATTAAAACAGGCAGGCTTCCCTCAAAAACTGGTAGACTACGAACAACACGCGATAGACGGAAAAGTTTTCGGATCGGGAGCTGTTGCAATGACTGTCATTCAGTTTGAAGACAAAAACGGCAAAGTCATAGTATCTAGAGGAAAAGACGAAAGCACCACAAGCGCTAACGTTAAAGCTATCTTTAATGGCTTGAATTTGTTGGAAAAATAATTAGTCTTTATTCCCTATTTCTGATAACTCTTTTTGCTCTTTGTCACATAATTCCAAATACTCTCTCCAATACGTTCTTGTTGGATTCGGATACATTTTGTTTAAAAGATTTTTGTGTGAATTATATTTTTTTATTACTTCAATTTTCCGTAGCTCTTCAGGCGAAAAGCAACTTCCAATCTCTTCCTCTATCTCACCAAAACTAACCTTTGAAGAAGCCTGCAAAGATTGATTCATTTTCATTGAATATGTAGTCATAGTGTTTATTTTCATGATTTCCTGCTCTCTTATCAGCATTAAACACCCTGATAAATTTTTTTTGCTAGCCGACACCCAAAATCGTAACATTTTTTAAAATCATGATTTTAATACGAGTCATCCATGTAAAATAATGTAAACACTCAAATCATCAAATAGCAAAAATTTTAATTTTTGAACTTCATTTAAACAGAAAGACTTCTGGAAAAAATGAACGTACAAAAAATAATCCCCAATGTTACCACGAGAGTAACCGAACTTGTAAAAAACGGTAAGGTCTATGAAGGCATTTATGCTACCGGAGAAACGCCTATACTGCGCGACCAGCCTAGGAGTGCCGAGTATTTCCGTGAACTTATACCTGACTTAAAGAAACTCAGAAAAATCACCATGCACTCACAATCAGAAAAGATTTCAGAATTCTCTGACACTTATGTTTCTGTCGTGGGTCAGCGTATACAAAAAATAGTAAGAAACTTCAAAAACAAAACCATCACCTGTGCTACCACAATGCTTGATAAGAACGGACAACCAATCAAAAAGATAGTTTCGAAAATGATTAATCCGACCCTTAGTCCGACAAAACTTCCGTATAGAGAAATGGAAGATCTGGTAAACCTCCACAGAGAAGCTGACAGTATGTATGTGACTAATTTTAAAAACGGAAAACCTGTGAGCAACCTTATTTCTCATCAGAATTCAGACGGAAAACATGTACGTAGTTATTTGCTGCTGAATAACAAAGTCACAAAGTATGGTCAAAAAATAAAAGATGCAGCAGCAAAAAGAAAATATTCAGCAAGTAAAAACAGCTATCAGCCTAATGATAATAAACTGACAACATATTGGCTTAACATTTTCTATAAACAAACAAAAAACGGCTCCAAAGGGCTTATATAAAATGAACGTAAAAAATATAGGAACTACCGTAGAAAAACGTATTGCCCTGACAGGAAATAACAGGGTTTATAGTGTGCTGCAAAAAGACAGAGAGTTTGTTGATGATTATTTTCTGACACACAAAAACGGTAAAGAACTAACATCCGAAGAATGGCAAAACGGAGTAGGAAACCTTATTCAGCATATTCAAGTCAAACTTTCAAATGCAGAAAAAATCCTTGATAGATTTGTTATAAAAAAAGATGACTGTAGCACAATCGAAATAGTAAAAAATTATATTAAAAAAAATATTCACTGGATTGACACCATAAAAAATGCACAAGGCGAAACAATTCGAAAAGAAGTTTATATATTTAAACCTACAGGAGGAATCAATCACCCTGAGTCAGGTATTGGAATGAAAAATCTGATCCCTTCAAAAGCATATTTTGAACAGTTAGAAAAAGATAAAAAGCATTTTGATTTACACCTTGTCACTGAATTTCAAAATAAAAAACCGTATAAAGCATATAAAGAAAACCGAATCCCCGGCCACTTTTTACCCAAGATATTTTTCGACGAATGTGCAAGTCCTGATGAGATGAGGCGTGCTATGCAAGAACTGCCAATGTCAGATATAAGCGCCCCTAAATATTTTTACAAAGATGGACAAAAAATAACAAATTTTTAACACTTCAATGTCACCCCTCTGTGTGATTAATGTATCTCAAATAAATCTTGTCTGAGCGGGGTCTAAGTGCCTTATATTTGCTTTTAGTAACGGGCTGTCTTTATCCTTATTTAAAGATACAGTTTTTGTCTCACTATACAGCTAGCGAAAACAAATAATCCTCAATTATTGCCTGAGGCTTGATATATGAATTTAACTGCTTTTTAGCGTGCTGAAGATTTAGAATATCTTTTTGAAGCTTGCTCACAAGAGGCTTGTTCTCAAGATTGCTCTTTATCAACTCCTTGAAATAACACTGTATACAATCAAACATATACTCAAAATCCAGGCTTGAAGCCTCTTTAGCTTCAATCAAACCCTGAGCAATACTCAAAACCTCAGTTTTTTTAATGTCAGGATAGTTTCGTAATACTTCATTTAAAAACTCTGTATCATACTCCTCAAGCCCAAACGACGGAATATAAAAACTCAACGAACGCGAAACTATCGTCTCTAACAAATCTTCCTTATCTCTGGTCAAAAATATAAACAGAACATTCGACGGCGGCTCTTCTACTGATTTCAAAAGCGCGTTCGATGCCTCACCCTGCAAAACATCCCTGCTCAAAGGATGCGGATACCAGTCAGTCGCATTCAACTCTTGAGGGAGCCTAAACCCTGTGGACACAAAGTTCTGCATATTTTCTTTTTCAAACTTCGACAGCTCCTTCGTCTCAGAATCACAGACAATAAACACCCGGTAGTACTCTGATGTGTTAATCAAAGACGAATTTATCATCTGAATCTGTTTCACGGAAATAACCTTCTTCGACGTATCGTCAGACGTTTTGTTGTCATTTTTTGAAATAGTCAAAACAGCAGGATGCTGATTCTGCTTAATCCAATTACAGTTCAGACAAGTACAATCCGCCTCGCCGTCTTTTTGACAGTTCAAAATCCGTGCAATGTCTTGTGCAAGATAGTATTGTGAAAGACTGTCCTGACCGTACAAGATTATCGATTGGGGAGTTTTGCGATTGTCGCCTTTCAGGCTCTCAAACACATTCTCAAAATACCTCGTAAAATATTCAAATTTTTCCTTTAGTATTGGTTGAAACATACTTTCCTTACTTTAATATTGCCAATTCCATCGGCAAATCATAAAACCCGATTTCACCGGTTTTCATCCTGTACTCTGCCTCAAGAAGATTCCTCTTTATCTGCACAAGCTCGTTCACCGTCAGCCCTCTGATTTTATCGAGCTGTTTTTTCACAATAAACTCAGGCATCCTTGTCTTTGTCGAAATTTCAAACGGCGAAAGTTTCGCAGAATCAATCTTCATCGTAATCAACTTGCTGAAATTCGTCTGCAAAACCGCAAGAATCTCAAGATAATGTTTTTGTGTACAGAGTTTTTGATACTCATGCATCGCCAAATCCCTGCGTCCCGCAAGAATGTAGTCCGTCATCAAAAATATATCTTCCGTCTCAATACAAATCTTTTTTATATCTTCTTTTTTAACAGTCTTTTCAGGATGGATGAGGAGCTTAAGCTTATCCAATTCATTATCCACAACCCTTAAATTCGTCCCTAGCCGCTCAATCAAAAAAGTAGCAATATCATACGTGACAGCAAGGTCTTTGCCTTTAGCCTGTTTTTGAATCCACGCGGCGTATTCTTTTTGATAGGACTTGAATTCGGGGAACTCTTTTATTTCAGCATGTTTTGAAATTATCTTGTATAGTTTTCTTCTTGTATCTACCTTTTTCGTGCTGTCACGGCCTATCTTACATACAAAAACAACCGTCAACGATTCCGGCATAGTCTGTATAGCATCTTCAACAGCTTTTAAATCGTCATCATCGAAATTAACTTTGCCTTTTGCCGCATCGAAAAAATACTTTTCACAATTAATAACCGCAAGTGTTTTCCCAAACATCAAAGGCGGAGTTCTTAAAATTTCAATGAGTTCAATTGGCTGCGGGTTATTCACAACCTTGTAGTTCGTGGCAAGAAAAGCCTTGTCCACAGTTTTTGACTTGAGCTTCTCAAGTTCCGATTCTATATTAAATTCTTCCGCTCCAAAAAAGAAATACAACATGTACAACATTATAGCAGTTACAAAGTTATATTTTTGTAAAACTGCTGTAACAGAATGATAATGTTGTTTATGTAAATTGCAAAGCAATAAGTTTTTAAAAGAGGGGGGTATGGGGGGAAACTTCCCCCTATTGTGGTCGCTTAGAAAAGTTTGGTTTTAAGTGCCAATTTTATCCGAGCTTGACCGGTAAAATTGGTATTTAAAACCATTATCTTTTCGAATTGATACGCAGGATTTTCTTTCTTTTGGTTACTTTTCTTTCTTTTGTTGCGAGGTAAAAGAAAGAAAAGTGACAAGAAACATTCACAGCAAAAATTAATGTTATCTGCAACAACAATTTGGGTTTGAAAGTTTTAAGCTTACAGTACCAATGTGACAGATTCCGCATCAAGTGCGGAATGACGGTGAGGGGATGTTACTTCAGGATGACAACGAGTTGTGGCGTTGCGGTATGACAGTGAGATTTTTACATAAACAACATTATCGTTACATGCACTAAAATCCGTCAGGAGGGCACTTGACAATGCCAATAATTTATAAGATTAAAAATCTTTAACTAATTTTATTTTTTAAAACAAAGATGAGATAGAATCATATTCATGATTTCAAGTATTCGTTAAGAATTATAAAAAAATCCAATGTAAAACTTTGTTGATGTCCTTATTTTCCCTTTATAACAAGGATTTTCAGCTGTACTACATAGCTAATATTGTAAAAGAAAAAGCATGGAGAGAATAAAAATTGACCACGCATGGAAAATTTGTTTTAATATCATTAAAGGTTCGGAATTTATTGTGAATATAAATCACTGAGCGAATCACATAGTGAATAGCATAGTGATATTGATATAAATTCTTTGGGAGGAAATTTGGCCGGATATATGATACGGCCTAAGTGTTTCATCACCCTGCCTCGGCGAAGTTTAGGCAAAGCTTTAGCGACTAAACATCGTATTCGGCACCAGCGGCAAAGCCGCATGATTCGGGAGTTTAAAATTTTTTACATCGTTTAAACGATAAATAAAATTTGAACAGAAACTATAATGTGGATAGGTATACTTCAGCCTAAGTATCGGAGGACAACTTGTTAGAACACGGATATATACAGATTTACACCGGCGACGGAAAAGGTAAAACGACAGCTTCATTGGGCTTGGCTCTTCGAGCATTGGGTCATGGGTGGAAAGTCAAAGTTATCCAGTTCACAAAGGGTGACCAAGGTACTACGTATGGTGAAATTGCTTCTGCAGGAATGTTTGCCGATAAATTGGAAGTACACCAGTTCGGAATGGACAGAGTTGTTTACAAACACAATATCTGCATGGACGATTATAAAGAAGCTAAAAAGGGCTGGGAATTAGCTAAAGAAGCTATCCAAAGCGGTGAATACCAGCTGGTTATTTTGGATGAACTTAATATTTGCGTTGCAATGAATATGATTAAGATTTCCGAAATCAAAGAAGTTTTATTAAACAAGCCGGAAAACCTCGAGATTGTTATGACAGGAAGATACGCACATCCTGAGCTTATTGCGATGGCGCACCTCGTTACAGAGATGAAACCTATCAAACACTACTTCGATATGGGTGTTATGGCCAGACAAGGTATCGAATATTAGCGCAAACAATCGTTCAGATTAAAGCGTAAATATACGGAG
>JAVBRY010000195.1:0-15599 GCA_031547505.1 Candidatus Gastranaerophilaceae bacterium
CAAGCATATGTACCGCCTGAGAAAATCCAACAGGGTCAACAAAATCAGCCTCAGACAGAGGGTCAAGTTCAAGAATCTCAACCAACACCTGCTTCTGTGGAGACAGCAAAGACACAAACAAAAAAGAATAATAATGGCGAAGACGAAGAGGCAGATACAGCGTTTGTCTTTACGCCTAACATGATTGTTATCGAAAAATGCAGATTCCTTGTAAATAAAGGTGTTTATAAAGAGATTAAATTCGGGAACATCGACGCCAACCTCACTCTTGACAAGGACGGAAATCTTGCTGTTCAATCGAACTGGTTTGACTTCGCAGAAGGAATCTCTACACTCAGAGTAAAATGTGACTTGGCAAAACAAAAATACTATATAAGACTGGGCTGTAAGAATGCTGATGTGGATGCGATTGCGACATCTATACTTGATTTTAAAAAAGAAATAACAGGTAAAGCGAGTGCCCTGATAGAGTTGGATACGGATTCGACATTCAAGTTGAACGGCTTGATGAGATTTACGGTAAAAGACGGAACGATTACCAAACTCGGTTTGGTTCAGTATGTTCTGAATGTTGCGGCACTTTTCAGAAACCCGATTGTTATGATAAGCCCTTCAACAGTGTTAGATTTGGTAAACATGCCTGAAGGTACTTTTGAAACCATTGACGGTGAATTTAATATCAAGGACAACACTATTCGCCGTATGAAAATCAAATCAAAATCCCCTCAGCTGAGTTCGTTCATAGCAGGCAGATACAACCTTGAGACCAGAGACGCCTCAATGCGGATTTATACTAAGTTCAGCAACAAAAACAAAGGTGTTTCAGGGTTCTTAAGAGGAGTATCATTGAGCAGCCTCGCTCACAAACTCTCGGATAGCGAAAAGAATGACAGAAACTACTATGCCGCCGAAATTGAGCAGCTGCCTGAAATCGACGCAAAAGAAGAAGATACACAGATTTTCTTAACCAAAGTCGAGGGCGATGTCGAGCGCAATAACTTTATTTCTTCGTTGAAAAAGATTAAGTAAGGTAAGAACTGCATCTCACCTAATTACAAATTTTGGGTCTAGCGGATGAGCCTAGGAGGAGCGGTCTTTTAATTGTAGAGAGGCAGTTCTGTTTCGTTTCAATTCCAGCTCTTAAACATATTCTTAAAGCTTGATTGTTATATCACGCAGTGATAAAATTCTGTTATTAATTGCTTTGGATTTATGATGCTTAAATACTTTAAGAACAAAAAGATATCAACGAAAATAAATATAATAACCTCGTGTTGTATTGTTATAGGATTTGTCCTTTTTTCTATAGTTATTCTTGTTAACTCTTATTTCAATGAGATTACAAAAACCAAACAGATTGCTATCGAGTTATCAAAGTCATATTCAAAAGATTTTGAAAACGATATCAATGAAGCTAAAATCCAGGTAGAAGTCATAGGCCGTTCGGTTTATAAGATATTTGAGAAACATTCCAATCCTCGAGAAGCTATTTATGATTTGCTTCTCAAAGAAATGGAAAATCCTCCCGAGCTGTATGATATATATGTGGTTACGGCGCCGAATGTGTTTGCGGATTCTGATGCGAGCTGTGTAGGCAAAAAATATAAAGGCTCTCAGCTATGTGATGCTTTGGGCCGTTTTGAAATAACGTTTCAAAAAGTGAACGGAAAAATCATTGCGATGAACCCTGACACGAATGAAATCAATTTGAAAACCGATTGGTATACTATTCCGCAAAAAAATAAAAAAATAACTTTGTTAGAACCGTATATTGAAAATGCAGAGGGCTTTGACGGTGTTCCGATGACATCGGTTATTGCTCCTATATATTTAAATAACAAATTTGTCGGAGTAATAGGTACAGATATAGAACTGGCTAATATCATAAATGAACTTAAAAATGCTTCTGTTATGAGAGGGTATATTTCTGTGGTAACAGATAAAGGAAACTATCTTGTTAACACAAAATACCCTGATAGAAATTTAAAGAGTTTTAAGGATGAAGACGGCTTGGGCGAGTATCTTAAAGATATACAAGATGGCAAAAGCTTCAGCGTTGATGTAAATACAAAAGACGGTAAATTTTTAAGAGTATTCAATGCTATTTCTATTCCGGGGCTTAGCGAACATTGGAGTTTTATTGTATCTATTCCATACAGTTCTATTTTGCGTAACTTTTACTTTAATATGCTGATTATACTGGGCGGGTTAATATTCATAATAGGGACTATTATCTATGTGAATATCAGAATACTTTCAAAAACTATGACTCCGTTAGAAAAGATTAAGGAATATATGGATCAGGTTGCGATAGGGAAACTTGATTTGCCTGATTTGGAAATATATTCAAACGATGAGTTCGGTGATTTGGCAGCCGCATTTAATGAAATGAAACATGATTTGAATGAATACATGTATAAAAATAAAGCCAAGAGTGAATTTCTAGCGAATATGAGCCACGAAATAAGAACGCCGATGAATGGTGTTTTGGGCTTTATACAACTGCTGGAGCAAACAAAACTTGATGAAGAACAGAAAGATTTTACTGATGAAATAAAAAAATCCTCAGAACATTTATTAAAAATACTGAACGAGATTCTGGATTTGTCAAAAATTGAATCAGGCAAAATGGAAATGGAAACAATTGATTTTAACCTTAGATACCTTGTTGAAGATATTGCGATACACGCTTCACCCGCTGCAGTGAAGAAAAACATTGAAATTACTGTCTTGTATCACGCAGATGCTCCGGAAAAAGTTATTGGCGACCCTAGCAGACTCAGACAGGTTTTGAATAATTTTGTTATGAATGCTTTGAAATTCACCGATAAAGGTGAAGTTTCAATAAGGGTTAAACTTGACGAGGTTAAAGGAAAAACTGCAAAAATTCTTTTCCAAATAACTGATACAGGTATAGGCATTGCCAAAGACGATCAGGAAAAAATATTCGGCTCTTTTGTTCAGGCAGACAATTCCACAACCAGAAGATACGGCGGAACCGGGCTTGGATTGGCAATTTCTAAAAAAATCGTCGAAGCAATGAACGGAAAAATACGCCTTGAAAGTGAACTAGGCAAGGGTTCAACGTTCTCTTTCTCCGTGGACTTTTTATTGGATGAAGATAAAAATGATGTTAAATTGGGCTTCTCAAAAGCATTGAAAGAGTTGAATATACTTGTCGTTGACGATATTAAAACAAATATTGAAGTGGTGAGCCACTATATGAAAGGTCTGCAGTGTAATATTGTTCCGGCATCAAGCGCAGATGAAGCATTGAAAATTCTAAACGAATCGAATATGCTTTTCGATTTAATCCTATCTGATTATCAAATGCCCGATAAAGACGGAATTGAGTTTATAAATATCCTGAAAAAGAACAGACGTTTTAATAATATACCTGTTATTTTATTTACCTCAAGAACGCAAATCGGCGACTGCAAAAAAGCACAAGAAATGGAAATTGACGGGTATCTTTCTAAACCCATACGAAAAAATGATTTGATAGATTGTATTTCGGTAATACTGGATAAGGCTTATGCCAACGCAAAAGAAGAAAACAAAAATACCGTTATTACTAAACATGTAATTGCCGAAATGCATAAAGAAGAACGTGTGAAAGTTCTCTTGGTTGAAGACAATATAATAAATCAAAAATTGATATTAAAAATGCTAAACAATGCGGGTTTTGACTGTGATGTAGCCAATAATGGACAAGAAGCTCTCGATACTGTGTTTAATAAAGAATATGACATTGTTCTGATGGATTGCCAGATGCCTGTTTTGGACGGGTATGATGCTACTAAAAAAATCAGAGAATTTGAAAAAGCTGATAAGAGAAAAAGAATCCCGATTATTGCGCTTACGGCAAACGCAATGATAGGAGACGATGACGTCTGCATCAAAGCCGGAATGGATGATTATCTGACCAAACCGGTTGATTATAAAGACTTGGTTGATAAAATACTCAACAACACCAAGACAAGTGCTGAGTAGGAGCGGTCTTTAATTCTTAATCCATGTTGTTGAGATGCGGTTTGGGAGTATATGGTTTTTCAGCAGGCACAAACAGTATTGATATAGTATCTACTTAAATGGATTACTTGAGGGTACTGCCCCTTTGGGTAATTTACAAAAGCATGCTTAATTTTATTATTAATATTATTGCTATCACCTGCGTTTTAAGTAATCACTTAAAACGTGCAATATTTAACTTACACTAGGGTAACAGAGGGTTAATGAGAAATTTCCTGATATTGGCAATTTTATTTTTGCTTGCAAATTCAGCTATATGTGCGCCTCCGGTATTGCAAACAGGCGGCAACCCCGGTCAGGTAAACAAAAACTATGCCGATCAGGTTAAAAATCTGTATATAGACAACGAGTATATTGAAACAGTACCTGAAGATTTGGATGCTGAAAAAAAGAGAAAACAGCAAGAAGACGATGCCCTGAAAAAAGATGTAAAAAGAGGCGAGATAATTTATAATCCGAAGTTCAGGCTGAAAAACATGAACTTTGAGGGGAATACAATATATAAGGACAAACAGCTCAGAGCACTGGGTTCTTATCTTATCGGCAAGGATATTTATCTTGAAGATGTAATTGATTTCACGGTTAAATTGAGCAGATTCTACCAAAAGAACGGCTATCTGACTACTTATGCTTTTGTTCCGACTCAAGAGATAAAAAACGGTGTGGTTACTATTCAGGTCGCTGAAAGCCGGGTCGGAAAGAAAATTATCACAGGGAATCTTTGGGCAAGAAAGTACTATCTTGAACATATCGCCACAGGCGGAACTCACCTCACTACCGGTAAGGTGTTCAATGTAAAACAGCTTCAGGGTGCAGTGAAAACTATTAACAGAGAAGCTTATATGAGCACTTCGGTTGCTATTGAAAAAGACGCAAACGAAAATACGATTATAGAGCTTGAAATGAAAGACAGATTCCCTATCTCGTTTGACCTTGGATGGGATGACTTTGGTCGAAACTATACAGGCAGGCAGAGATTTTCTCCTATCTTGGGTATGGATAACCTGACAGGATTCGGGGATAAAATCTATGGCGGTCCTATTATCTCTCATCACACGTTTGCAGCCATTGCAGGCTATGAAATCCCTGTGAGCCCATATGGCACAAAATTGTCTTTTGACTATTCATATTCTCATGTAAGACCCAAAGGTCCTCTTACACCTTTAGGATTGAGCGGTACGTCTTCTTTCTATACATTAAAATTAACTCAGCCGTTTATTAATAATGCTGTAACGGACTTGCAGGCATATACACAGTTTGACTGGATATCATCGAATACTGACTTAACCTCTATCGGTGCGAGATTGGCGGATTATGACTTGAGGGTCTCCCGTACAGGCTTATACTGTATGCACGATGATGTGACGGGTAGATGGATAGGTAATGCTGAAGCAAGTTTTGGTATAGATGCCGGCGGCGCTTCTCCAAATATTCACGACGGACCTCAAAGCGCTTTCCAGAAATATATTGCCAGTTTGGCGCGTGTACAAAGGCTTCCATTAAATATGCTTGCAGTCGCAAGACTAAACGGACAATATTCACCGCAAGCACTATATGCAGCGGAGCAAATGTACATAGGTGGTCAATACTCTATTCGCGGTTACCAGCCCAGTGAACTTATCGGTGACTGGGGTGTGGCTGGCTCTGCGGAGCTGAGATTCCCTATACCTTATTTGAGAAAGATGTTACCTGAAAAGTGGAAACATATTGATGACAAGATTAAACTCGTCGCCTTCTACGATTGGGGTTATATAAAAGAACATAATAATTTATACAATTATCCTAAAAATTTCCTTCAAGCAACAGGTTTCGGCTCATATTTGTACCTCTATGAGGGGATTTCGGCACAGGTCGGTGTAGGTTTTCCTATAGGGCAAATATTTTTCGATCAGAGCAGAGCGAGGATGTATTTTACAATCAATACGGAATTGGACAGAACTTTCTTGAAGCCAAAATACCACGGAAAGAAAACAGCGCAGTCTAAAATCCCTGACGCTTCTTCATTGGCAAGCGCTGCACCGGTTGTTAGAAAAGAAAAAATAAGAAGAGGAACAGGTTCGGGGTTCGTTGATAATACGAAGTATTAGATTTAGTGAGATTATAATTTACGCCGCCCCGGGCATCAGACTTTGAATTCTATAAAGATATAGCTATTACGGGGTCTCATAGAATAATACTTGTAGTATGCGATCGCGTAGAAAAATGTTCATTGAATACCGCACTGTTGGAAGCCCGCGACGGCAAATATCATTGATGTTTTTCTACAACCTCAACTCCGACTGATAAAACGGATTGTCGGCAATTTGCCTGTTGATAGCTTTTACGCCATCTTCGTTGTATATCTTTGAAAGATTATTAAGTCTTTTTAAAAGTAAATCATCGCTGTTCGCACCAAGTTCAGGATTATTAGCAAGTGACTTGTTCCACTGCTTAACTTCATTCACGGTAGCAACAATCTCTTCGTTTAAATCAGCCTTATCTAACCTGTGGCTGGATTCATGCGCAATCAATGCCGCAAGAGCCTCTTTGGGGGCGTTTTTGTATTTTGTATTAATGAGAATATAATTCTCGCCAAAGTTGTCAGTTGATGTCATAGCAAAGTGCTTTTTGTATTCAAACGAAATCATACCTAGATCATAAAACATAATTTGGGTATATTTGTTATTTTTATCTTTGGTGAAAACTCTATCTAAAGCCTCAGTTGAGCCTGTTTCTTCAAGTACACTAAGAGCGGAGACTATACGGGAATCATCTGTAATCTTCCGAAAATCATAGGCTTGAGCAGGGTTCACACAAAAATTAAACATCACAAAAAGAACGATTATTATACGCATTTCCATTTTAATTATCCCTATCGCTCTCACTTCTCTTAATTTATCGAAAATTTTGAGATTTTCTTGAGCAATTTGAGATAATTATTACAATTTCGTTACAATTTGTTAATAGAATTTAAATACAATAAAAAAAGGGAACCTATATTCGATTCCCTTTAGTTGTTATGATTGCGATTAACCAGTGCATTAATGAACTCTGAATTCCTGCTGGATTTTAATAGTTCCGTCTTCAGCTTGAAGAGTGTTGTTAACTGTTGCTTCTTTAGCTGCTTTCACTTCATCTTCCGTAGCTGCAAAGCTCTTTGGCATAAAACGTTTTCTAAAGATTGTATCTATATCCTCGCCCAATTTGTAGTATTCTGTTGCACCGTGTAAGTCAGCTTCATCACCGTTTGGGATGTTATTTGGTGTTTTCCATAAACCGATGAATGACTCAAGAACGTTTCCTGCAAAAGACAAGATAGTATTTCTGTTACCTTTTTCGATAGTTGAATAGACTATGCTTGTTTCACCTACATTTGAAGCATTAACATTGAAGTTACCTTTAACGTGTGTGTTCGCAATATCCAAGCTGCCTGCTTTTTGAACATTCAAGTTGTTTATCACAGAAGGAGTTCCTTCTTCGAATATGTGACCGTTGTCAACAGCACCATTGGTAGTTGTTTTAGGGTCCATTGAAAAGTCGTATGTTCCTTCTTTTCTTGAGTTTGCGATTTGGATTTTGCCGTTGGCAGAAAGAGTCACATTATCAAGGCTTGAACCTAAGATTTTGATATCGTTTCCTGCGTAAGCATTCAGCTCATCTTCGCCTTTTGAATCTGTGATGCTTATATCATTGCCTGCACCCATATCCATATCGTACATATCAGCGTTTTCGACAGTTATATTTTCACCCGCATCTAAATATGAATTCTGCATTTTTGTACCGGAAATATTCACATCTTTGTCTGAGGAAATATATCCGCCTGCAATTTGTGAGTTTGTGATATCAACACCCTGCAAGCCTATCAAGCTTCCTCCGTTTTTAATCTGAATGTTGTCTGCTGTGATTTTTTCAGATGCATCAGCTCTTACGCTTATTAATGAACTGTCTTTGAAATCCATATTTTTGGATTCAAGATTCGAAGCTTTCAGCGTAGAGTCTTTTGTAGTTATGTTGTTTTTTGCACTGAAGATAGCATTCTCTGATGTTACATTTTCAAGATTGATATTCTCAGCATCATGTATTGTCAAGTTTCTATCGTCAACATCAACTGTTTTCAGTGTAACCGTTCTGTTTGCGTATACGTTAGTATCTGTAAATCCAACAGTATCTGCCGTAAAGTCTCTTACTGCTTTGAACTCTGAATTATTAACATCAACACCGTTATTTAATACGATATCCTTACCTGCATTGGCTGTTGTGTTCACAATAGAGGTTGCATTAGAAGCTAAAATATCTTTACCTGCATCCAATTGTGAATCAGAAATCATTGAGTTGTTGATTTTCATATCATTACCTGCTGATGCTGTTGTAGTTGATATTTGACCCCCGTTGAAGCTTACATCATTCAAGCCTGTTATATCTGCGTTGCTGAAATTCGAGTTCTCTGTATAAACGTTGTTGTTTGCAAATGCAAAAGATGAATCCAGATTTGAGTTGTAGACTACGTTTACATTGCCGCCGGAATACATCATAGAATCTTTGATATTCGATGCTGCAATATTCACTTCTTGACCGGCATAAATATAACCGTGTTCGCTCATTGTAGAATCGCTTATGTTTACTTTGTTGTAGCCGCTGACGTTTGTAAATTGGTCAAGATTTGTATAGTAGCTGATATTAACATCTCTATCTGCTGTCAAACCTGAATTTGAAACATTTGAAGCAGCTACATTAAGATCGTCTCTTGCCCAAACACGTGTAGAGTTTTTCAACGTAGAGTCGCTGATATTGACGTTACCGCTTCCATATACGGTCGCTCTGTCAAGATTTGAGAAATAGGTAACATCTATATTTTTATCTGAACGAGCTGATGAACTGTCTACTGTGGCATTTTGAAGTAAAATATCTTCTTTGCCTGTTATGTATGTACCGTTTTTAAGCGTTGAGCTGGCAACAATTATTTTTCCGTCCGAGTTAAGTTGGACACCATCCAGCTCGGAGAAATAACTGACATTTGTATCACCAGCTATATTTGCCATGCTGTTATTCATCTTTGTATTGAAGATATTTGAACCGCCGCCTGCAGTTAGTTCAGAATTACTTACTGTCGCATTGTCAGTGTTAATGTTTCCGGTTGCGTTCAGTTTGGTTTTTGCTACAGTCGAGCTGATTACGTTGATATCATTAGAGGTTCCTAACCCTAAGCTAGCCAGCCCGCTGTTAATTTCAGAATTAGTAACTGTTGAACCGATAATATCTACACGATCCAAAAATGTTTGCATTTTTGAATCGGATACATCCGAATAATTAACAGCAATACCTTGAATAGTCGATGCAGTAGAATTTTTCATCTCACTGTTGTTCAGATAAATATTCCCGAAACTTGTAGTTAAGGTACTGTTATCTTTTATTTTTGAATCTCGGACATTAATATTATATTCGCTGTCTAATCTGGTTCTATTGACGTTACTGAGCTCCATAATATCCATGTTATAGTCTGCACGTACATTAGAATCATTGAATTCAACACTTCTTGCTGACAAGTTTCTTGCATGGATTCCTGAATTGTCTACATTTGAATTACTTATAACAGTTGTTCCGTCAGTATTCAATGTGCTGTTATTTAGCATACTATTATGTATAAAGGCATCACCTGAGATTGCCAAGAAAGAATCTTCGAATGTAGCTGTGGTGCTCGATGCACTTTTTGCAAAAGTATTAACTTTATTCAAGTTAGAATACGAGAAAGTAGCACTGTCGGTTTCTACATCTGAATCCTTAATTGTAGAATTTGCAATCACTGTGCTGGCTTTACCGCCAATGTAGCTGTGCTCTGTTCCGTAAACCTTTGTGTTATTAATATTCGCAATGCCGTTTGTTTTGGCATATAGTTTGCCTGTTTCAACGTTGTCAGTATTTATATTGTTATTTGCATATAAATACAAGCGGCCGTCAGCTGTCATAGCAGAGTCTGTTGCTTTTACGGTTGTGTTTTTTACTTTTATTGAGCTGTAATCCCCGCCGCCATAATATACATCACCGGCAGCATTTGCTCTTGCATATTGGACATTGACAGGATGCACCGATGAAGCTGCAGTTTCTTTAAAATTTGTGTTTGTCGGGGTTGCAACAAAGTTCACGCCATCAGCCGAAGACATACGAACAGTACCGCCTGCAAAAAGGTCAGCACCTGTCACATCAATACCCGGTGCAATGATGTTTAAGTCATTGTTAACTCTGAATACAGGTATCGCAAGAGTTGTATTCCCCCCGCCAACTGTTACGCCTTTTTTCGTACCGTTTTCACTTGTCGTGATTTTACCGTTAAGCTCTCCGTCCCACGTTACATCGTGTGTCGTGAATGTTGCTGAGCCGTTGACGTTAACGGTTACGCCGTTTGTAAATATCATACCGTTAGGGTTAGATATAATAAGATTGCCGTTCTCTCCGCTTGTGGAAAGTGAACCGGCAAATTTGGACATACTTGTCCCTGTTACTTTGTTTAAAGCAACCTGTCCTTTTTGACTGAAGTTAAAGTCAAGCGATTTTCCTTTGTCTACGTTTAAGTAGTCCCACTTAATGACGTTACCTTTTCCGTTGATATTCATCTGTGCGTTAGTACCATTCGTGGTATATGTCGCACCGCCGGCATCGTTAATCATAGCACCTGCAGTTGTACCGCCATTCAAGATGGTTTCGCCAGCATAAACAGCAGTGGACAAACTCGCAATAAGTGCCGCGGACAATAACAAAGCAGCCTGCTTCGTCTTATTGTTCTTTTTCATCTCCTCTTAATTCCCTTCTTTATTAAATAATTGAGTTTTCTTTTCCAAAAAATTTCTATTTAATATGTAGACGAAGGAAAATTGATTTTGTTTCCGAAGGGATGAATCACAGTATACAAAAGAATTTGTAACCAATTTTTAAAATATGATATAATTAACCCGTTGAGAATAGTTTCATAGTGAGAAAATATGAAAAACGGGTTAATCTATTTATTGGCATTATTTTTTTTATCATCTAATGTATGTTATGCATTAGAAAATGACTATCTGCCTAATATTTCGTCGGAAATTAAATCTTTAAGTAAAGAGGAATATAGGCACAAAACGGTTTTAAAGCATTATAAGCCGTATGAAATTACAATAACCAACAATAACAGTAAGCCTGTTTTGTTATCTTCAAACAGCGAAGTTTATTATTTGTTGTCTAATGATGACGTCCTTAAATCAGAAAGCAGAAGATCTATATATCGACACTCTCGTAAGAGAGATATAGGAAGATCTGTATTTGTAGTGCCAGGCAGTCTGCTTGCAGGTGCTGTTATAGGAGCGACTTTTGGCTTGGGAACACCTCTCGCATTAGGTATAATAATCGGAACAATGGCTCCTGCAACAAAAGCGGTTCGTGCCAATGTTGATATTTCACAAGATTTGATGAATGAATATATGCTTCCTATAAGGTTTGAGCCTAAAGAAACTTACAAGGTCAGAATGCTTGTACCAAAAGATATTGTTATAAAACAAATTGATATTATGAATGTTTCATTTGATATGAAAAAAATGTATGACATGAAAATACCTGTCGAGGCACTATGAAAAATACTTTAAAGTTTATTTTTATTTGTTTATTGGCCTGTACTGTCTCAGGCTGTAATAATGTATATATTAAATCTGAAAATGCAAATGTTAATGACAAAGTCTATTATGGTGCATTAAAAGGGCGAGATTCGATCCACTCAGATATTGTCGTATTCCAAAAAAACAGCGATTTATATTGTGACGGAGTTTTTTACTTAAGATCAGGAACTAAGTCCGCCCTTAAAGATAATTTTAATAATTCTAAAATGATACTTGGTTGTAATGATGGAACTTTGATGAATATAACCTGGCAATTTATAAAAGGGTCTCTTAAAGAAGGCACAGGTGAGGGTGTTGATCAATACAACAATGTTTATAAATTCAAAACTATAACAAAAAAAGAATACGAAGTGATTGCAGAAAATCAAAAAATAACTTTTCCAAATGGAAAATATAGTTCTAATTTGAAATATTAGTCTTTAAATAAATCACAATAAATATGCCTCGTCTTACTCTGCCGAGCAAAAGCAACCAAATGTTGCTTTTGTGAGAGGGGAGAACCTTGGTTCGATTCCGACAAATTCCCTAATATCAAAAAAGACAGTCATAAACTGTCTTTTAAAGTGGTGCCTCGTCTCGGAATCGACTGAGCGACCGCAAGGTTGCGATTTCGAATTATGACACAGACCTGTGTCCGTGCACAAAAAAATATGCCTCGTCTCGGAATCGACTGAGCGACCGCAAGGTTGCGATTTCAAATTATGACACAGCCCTGTGTCCTTGCACAAAAAAATATGCCTCGTCTCGGAATCGAACCAAGGACACAGGGATTTTCAATCCCTTGCTCTACCAACTGAGCTAACGAGGCGTATCTATTCAATTTTTAAACGGTTGGTAGAGCAAGCTCTACTTCAATCTGACACCGTTTTGCTTCGCGCCACTGGGGGCTAACGAGGCGTATCTATTCAATTTTTAAACGGTTGGTAGAGCAAGCTCTACTTCAATCTGACATCGTTTTGCTTCGCGCCACTGGGGGCTAACTAGGCATATACTATTTGATTTTAAATTTAGTTGGATTGCCCAACCCTTAAACGGCTGCATGCTACGCATTGCCTTAATTATCATATATGATAAAGGTGCATAGTCAAGAAATAATTATTACCCTATAGAAAAAACAAGTGAGCTGGCGCAATAAAGCATTTTCTGATATAATCGATAAAAAGTCAGTCACAATGTAGGGGGTATTCTATGTCTAATGCAGTTGATATCAATGATAACAACTTTGAAACCGAAGTAATAAATTCAGAAAGTGTTACTATAGTGGATTTTTGGGCGCCTTGGTGCGGGCCTTGCAGAAAGCTCGGACCTGTTTTGGATGAGGTTGCGGGTGAATTTCAAAACTCTTTAAAAGTGGTTAAAATGAACACTGATGAGAATTTAAAAACAGCGAAAGAATATTCAATCAGCGGTTTGCCTACACTTTTGATTTTCAAAGGCGGAAAACCTGTTGAAAGACTTGTTGGCTTGATGCCAAAATCTACAATAGTTTCTAATATAGAAAAACATATGTAACCCTATAAATATTATAGAGTTAATATAAAACAAAAAAATCAATAAGGAATGAGCCCATGAGGCTTCATTCCTTATTTTTTAATATCCCCATTATTATCGGCCTTCTTAGTCGTTTCCCGTTGACTAAGAACTTTTTTGCCGGTAAGTCTCGACATAAACCTGAAGAACTTACCTTTTGGTCCCTCATTAGTGAGGTTATCCGTTTCTTGTTTAATTATGTCATCTCTTGTAGATTCTTTAATAGGCATTCCTATGGCTTTTCTTGTGAATGCCTCACTTATAGTCGTTGAGGCTGTATTAACAGCTTGTGCTCCGAGTAGATTTGAGTTGTATGTACTTTTGAATGTATTGTTAAACAGATTGATAAATAACTGCTGATAGAACAGGCGGGATGTTTCTTGGACTGCTCTTTCTTTGGCTTTGGTTGAGGCACCTTCTTTGTCTTCACCGTTTGATTTGAGCATAACCATATTGTAGTTGTCAGCAATCAAGAACGTCATAGTTGCGGCAGTGGCTGCATTTTTAGAAAGTGCAGAAAGTTCGGAATTTGAGAGACTGGACATCGTTATTGTGTTAAATCCTTTGTTTATGGATTTGTCCATTGTTTTTCTGTAGCTTTCTGTATCCAGCTTGGATCTCTGTTTCAACCTGTTAATGCTGTTTGAGATGATTTTTATTTCATCCGGCCATTGCGGCGGCTTGAGTTCGGGCTTGATTGCTTTTGTAATCATATTGGCTATTTTGTATGGCAGTGTAATAACATTCCATATGAACTTAAACGGCTGGCATACAAAATCCACCGCCTCTTTAACAATAAATTTGTTCTTTACGCCAAGATCATAAGTGGTAGCGTTTGTTGAGTTTTCAATAGCTTTTTTGAATTTTGAAATTTCTTCTTTATATTGACCATTTTCAGCAAGTTTTGAAATAGATTCTTCAAAATATTTTATATTTTCTTCAACAGTATCTATCTTGAATACATTATCAAGGTTCCGAATGAATGGTTTTGCCGATTTATCGCCGGCCAGTTTTTTATAAGCATCCGTGTACTTGTCCGGATTGAATGTTCCTTTTTTATCGATAAGGATAGTTTTTATTTCATCAAACAGTTTCTTTTGACCGTTGTTATTCATTACTGTTTCAAAGTGTTTCATATTATCTTTGTATAGCTTAATTTTACGTGCTTCACTCATAACATTCGGCATTTTTTCCTTTGAAAGGAACGTAAATTCTTCTGCATACTCTTTAAGCCCTGCATCTTCCAAAAGTTTTGCATATCTCCCTGCGAAATCTTTTATCGCCGAAGCTTTTTGATAATCATGAACAATGGAGACATACTTTGAACCGAGCTTTTCATCGTATGCACTTAGCTTATTTGTGACGTTGTGTAAGTCGTCACGAGACATAGTGTGTTTTTCTTCTGTGAGTTTTTTGTATATTTTTTCATTACAGAAGTCTTTTGCTTTTTTAAAGTAGTCACCGATCTTTTTATCCTTTCCTACTTTTATTGTTTTAGCTCCTTTGATTGCATAGCCAAGAACAATCGTTGCCCCAATCCATTTTAAAATGGTATTTAGGCTCAAAATAGGTTTAAGCTCTTTGTCATTGCGGCCTTTTTTAATTTTATTGGATGTTACATTTTTTGCAGGGATATTAGTTGAATATGTCAGGTTTTGAGCCAGAGCAAAGTCTTTAAACGAAATCGTACCTTTGAATGTTGGCTTTGGTTCATGTTTTGTAATTACAGTGGCGTTGGGTACAAACTTACTCATAAGGCTTGTCGTCTTTTCCTTTTGAGGTTCTGGAAGCTTGTTATCTGAAATAATTTTACCTTTATTCTTTTTATTTTTTTCTTTGGCATTTATTTTTTGTGCTTCGTCTTTTGAAATAAAGTGAATTTTTTTGCCGTTCGATATTCTTGAATACGCTTCTGTAAACATCACTGTTACAACCGTATTTGCTACAAACCAGAGCTTGCTTGAGTTTATATATTTAGCAAGCGCTCCTAATGTAATCAGCTGCAAATAGGCATTGGACAAAACACGTTTTGTTTCCTGATTAAAACGCATTTTCTTTTCTTTTTTGGCAGCTTTAAGGTCGTCATCGCAGAAACGCGAAAGATTGTATGCATCGTTAGCAAGGAAGAAAGCCGGAATAAACCCGGTAACAACCCTTGTTAATGCTCTTTCATTTACTCCGTTATAGTTCCCTCGTTGTGAGTCAAACATCTTCATTGCATCTTGGAAAATACTTGCAGATTTTAATCTTTCAGGGTCATTTTTATACTTTTCTGCAGATTGCATATAGCCGTTTAGAGAATTCAGAATATCTTCATTATCAAGAGCGTTTCTATGTCTTGCATAGAATCCTGTTTTTGAGTTCCAGTCTGTTTTTTTAATAATTTTACTGCGTTCAAGGAACTTCACCGTGCTATCC
>JAVBRY010000018.1:0-5894 GCA_031547505.1 Candidatus Gastranaerophilaceae bacterium
GAAAATTGCCTTTGTAAACAAATATTACATTATTTCGAAAAAACGAAAAAATATTAAAGAAATTGACCCAAAATTTCGATAATCTAAAAGGTTATGTAAAAAAAGGAGTTGTAAAACATTATGGACAATCAAATTAAATTAAATATCTTTACAAAATCAAAAGAAATTATGGAAAATTTTAAAGCTGGAGAGATTGAAGATCAGCCACAAGATACGGCTCTTGCGAATCTTATTGCAAACTCTAACGGGAATTTATCCCTGATACAGATGGAAGGTTCAGAGGATGAGTCTGGAGAAGTTGCTTTGGAAGAAAACAATACAACAAACACAACCCAAACTGCAACAGGTACACGCATTTCGCCTGACTGGAAGAGTAAAATCCAAGATTTAGAAAAACCCGGCAGAACACCTGAAGAGGGGCTATTGCAGGCTCAACAGGAAATACAAACATGTACAGCCAACATAGAAAGCTACACAAAACAACTTGAGAGCCTGGATAAATCACTCAGCGATTGTCAGGCAAATATAAATAAATATAAAAGCGGTAGCTGGCTTAAAAAACTTATCAACAAAGGTAAAGCTAACGCTGCAGAAAAAGAAAAAGCAAATATCGAAAAACAGATTACTGCATTAAAAGAAAAGCTTGAGGCAGAAAAAACTGCTTTGGAAAATCTGAAACAAGCAGTTATAAAATGGCAAGAGCAAATAGCAGCTAAACAGCCTGATAACAGCGAACCAAAGCTCTCACCGGAAGAACAACTTGAGAACAAAAATCTAGAAGTTGCCAAGCAAGAGGAACATCTAGCTAATCTCGAAAATCAGCGGTTACATTTAATAGCACAGCTTGAAGAGGCTTCAGATGAAAAAGCGGCCTCTGAGATAGAAGGTTACATTAATAATATTGACGGTGTAATTAAATTTGAATACGGAAATCTTGAAACATTGAGGACTGATGTCGAAAAACTGAAAGCAGCAATCGCAGCTAAACAACCTACGCTCTCACCGGAAGAACAACTCGTGAACGTGGACAAGCAGATTGAGGTTACTAAACAGAGTATAGATGACCTGGAAGCTAGTTTAGCGGCATTAAATCTGCATCTATCTCAATCAGGGGTTGAGAGCGTCGAAGAGGGTAATGAACGTCGTATGCTCACAGAGCAAATCGAAACAAAAAAAGCAGAGCTGGCAGAATTGACGGCTGAAGCCGCAGACCTGAGGGCAGGAATCACAGCTAAACAACCGGGTGATTCACTAAAAGACCAAGTGGATACAAGCACTTTAAGAGACATACTTAATAGAAAACCGGTCTTGAGGGACAGAGAACTGTTAGTCGGTGCATTGACTGATGCAAAGCTTCCGGAACAATTGACTGATGCGAAGTTTCCTGAACAGCCTATCTATCTTATGAATTTAGCGGATGAACTAAAAAGTGCAGATGAAAGCGGAACACCAATAACAATAAGCCAAGCAGACTATCAAGGGCTTCAAAAATACGGATTGATAACCCCTGAAATACAAGAAAAAATAGATAACGGGCAGATAGAAGTTTCTGCCTAATACGAGAACTTAATACTAATAATCAAAATAAATACCCCCGGCTAAAGTTGGGGGTATTTAAATATGATAACTTTGTGCTGTTGGGCTGACAAGCCCAACCTACTATAATAATCTGTACGAATGTATAACAAAGAGTCCTTAGCTAAGCTAAGGACTCTTTTGCTTTTATACTTAAAAACCTTACGATATTGAATATGTAATCAAAGTTTTTACTGAACGAGCTGTATCTTTTACCTGTTTTTTGCCGCGTGTGCTGATTGTATTTTGCAACACTTCAAGAACTTGTGTTTTGTCAGGCATTTCAAGAATTTCATTGATTGTGCTCATTGCCACTCTTGCGCTCAAGTCGTTTATGCCTTTGCCTTCAGATCCGATAACAAGTTTTAGTGCTTCAGGAGTATTTTTTCTCAATAAAGCGTGAGCTGTTTTTTCTCTGATTTCGTCGATTGAAGAGTTTGTTCCTATTTCGTTTAAAACTCTTATTGAGTCAGTGTCTGCGTGTCTGCTTAATGCTTCAATGATATTGTTAATTCTGTTTGAATTTTTGTCTGTAGTCTTCATTATTATGCTCCCAATTCTTGCTTAAACATCTCTTCAAGGTCTGCTACCGGCCGCTTAGTTAGATTTTTTACGCTGTATGGATTATTAAATGCGCTGGTAACTGATTCTGTTAAACCGTTGAAGTCAAAGGTGATTTCTGTATTTTTTGCTTTGTCCCAAGACTGTGCAATATTGTCTCTAACTTGTCTTCCGAATGAAACAACAGCGTTCATTCTTGATTTGAACGAATTGTTGAAAGAGTTCATATTGCCTACAATTGCGCTGGCAAAAAGTTTTGATTTTTCAGAAGCTTTGGCAAACGACTCTGCAAAAGGATTTGTAGATGATGCAGAAGCGTCTTTAGGCTTTGAAGATTGGAAAATGTCTGCAGTTAAAACATTTCCTTTAAAGTTGATACCAAAAGGATTTGTGTGTGCAGGTTGATTCGCATTGTTGTCTGATGATTTTGTTCTAAAAATGTTCTGGGAAATTTTAGAGATACTTAATTTATCCATTTATTAAACCTTTCATACTTTTTATACTCCAAATTATTACAATAAAAATAACATTTTATATAAAATGTATAATCATCTTTTTGGAGGATATTTAAAAATTTAATAATGGGCAGTAGCCCGTAAAATATACCTAATTCGCCAATTACCCTACACTCAACCCTGCACATAAATTTATACACTGCCCGGTCAGACCTTTTGCTTCTTCTGACACGAGGTATTTAACCAATGCACCGACCTCTGACGGGTCAATAAATCTTCTTTGAGGAATCATTTCAATATTCTCACACAACGGGAAATCACTCTCTTCACAAGCCCTCACAGCAAGTTCTGTTTCAACCCAGCCGGGATTGATTGTATTCACAGTGATTCCATCTTGTGCAAGTTCCAATGCCAACGACTTTGTTAATCCCGACATCGCAGACTTTGTCATAGAATACAAAGACGCATTCGCCTCGCCGACAGAGCCGCTAATCGAACCTATATTTATAATCCGCCCCCATTTATTGTTTTTCATTGAAGGAACAACGAGCTTTATCAGTTTATAAGGCACTTCGACATTCAACCTCATAAGGCTCTGAATCTGCGCGTCTGTTGTGTCTTCAACAGGGTTATATATATAGTCGCCCGCATTATTTATAAGGATATCTATATCGCCGTATTTTGAAGCTATCTCTCCGACCAGCTTCTCACAAGCGTTATCTTCCTTTAAATCCACGACAAAATAGTCCTTGGCATTGATTTCTTTTTGAATCTGCTTCAGGTTCTCTTCGTTTCTGCCTGTTAAAAAAATATTATATTCAACCTTCGCAAGTGTTGCAGCTATTGCAGCGCCGATGCCTTTTGAAGAACCTGTTATTAATATATTACGGTAGTTCATAGCTGTGTTCCGTTAAAATCTGGACAATCGACTCCATAAGGCGTGCAATAATCTCTTTTCGTTCCTCATCTCCAAAATTCTTAATCAGCTCAACAGCTGAATGAAGAGAAATGTTCTGGTCATACCATCTCTTGTATTCCGTTATAGTCACCGCAGAAAGGTCAGACAGCTTCCCATCAGAATTGTCACAAACTTCACCCATCAAAATTTGAATCAAATCCAATGCTATTTCGTTCCTGATTTCGTCGTTCACATTCTCCAAAAACTTCATCAAACGGCTCAAGTCAGGATCTTTGTCGTACCAGCGAACGTATTTCATAACTGTAATTTATCATATTTTTCGCAGTAGGTAAAGATTATATACTTGGAGTTTTGAGATACTAAACCCAGCTGTCATCCTGAGGCAAAGCCGAAGGATCTCCGGGTGTTGTAATTTTTATTGCATCCAGAGATTCTTCGCTAAGCTCAGAATGACACAAAAACAAAAGCTCCACGCAAAAATTGGTTCATGTTAATATAATCTTATGTTTCTGGATAAAGCGAAAATTAAAATACTTTCCGGCAAAGGCGGAAACGGAATGGTTGCCTGGAGAAGAGAAAAATACGTCGACAAAGGCGGGCCCGCAGGCGGGGACGGCGGTCGCGGCGGTGATGTTTATTTTATTGCCGACGAAAATATGACCACTCTTATGGACTTTAAATACAAATCCATCTTCAAAGCCGAAGTCGGAGAAAACGGGCGCCCAAAATCCCAGCACGGCAGATGCGGAAAAGATTTATACGTAAAAGTCCCGCTCGGAACGGTAGTCAAAGACCCTGAAAATGAAAAGATAATCGCTGATTTAACAGAACATGAACAAAAAGTTCTTGTTGCAAAAGGCGGCAGAGGCGGAAGAGGCAACATAAAATTCGCCTCATCACAAAGACGTGCGCCTCAATTCTGCGAACCGGGTGAATCAGGTATTGAAAGAGACTTAGAGCTTGAACTCAAGCTCATTGCAGATATAGGGCTCTTAGGAATGCCTAACGCAGGAAAATCAACATTCATAAGCGTTGTAAGTTCCGCTAAGCCCAAAATCGCAGACTATCCATTCACAACTCTTGTCCCTAATCTTGGTGTAGTCAAGAAAGACTCTGGTGATGGGTTTGTTATAGCTGATATCCCGGGATTAATTGAAGGAGCGAGCGAAGGTATAGGGCTCGGACACGAGTTCTTACGTCACGTAGAAAGATGCCGTTTCTTAATCCACGTTGTTGATTTATCTCAAGAAAACCCTGTTGAAAACTACAAAAAAATAAATGCTGAACTTAAAAAACACGACGACAGGCTTGGTGAGCTGTATCAGGTTGTTGCTCTGAACAAAATTGATGTAATTGATTCTGATACAAAAGAAGCATATTTTAAAAAATTCAAAAAACTGAACCCGGATTCATTCCTTATATCTGCTGCAACCAGAGAAGGGGTCGACACGTTTATGGAGTTCGTCAAACGAAAAGTTGATGAGATACCAAAACCGGAGTTTAATATTGAGCTGGATGAAGACATTGCAGCATTCGATAATGATGATAGCCCTTATGAAGTTTACAAATTAGACAAGAAGACATACTCAGTTGAAGGCGGAAAGCTGCTAAGGCTAGCCAATGTCACAGACTCTAGAAACATAGACCAGATATACAGATTCCAAAACATACTTTCCTCAATGAATGTCTATGATGCGCTCAAAGTAGCCGGTGTTCAAGACGGAGATACCGTCAAAATCGGGCATATTGAATTTGAGTATTATGAATAGGCCTATATTCGGTAGGGTGCAGTAGGTTAGAATTACTGTTTAAATACTCTTGTTGTATAAATGTGTCATTGCGCTTGTTCGCTTTAGCGGGCAAAAAATCTGACGTTGAGTCTACTATCTTTGTCACGAAGCAATCTCTATGTTTTGAGATTACTCGCTCCGCGCTTGCTCACGGAGTGCCAAGCGGAAAAATAATTATCACTTTATTTATAAGCTTAATGCCTCGTAATGACGGAGCGTAAGTCGGCACTACCATACCCCTAAATTTATGATATTGAAATTGTAATCTCCAACCTGTATTTTTAAACAAAAATAGGCTGTCTTGGATTATTGACAGTTCAAAAGCTTAGGACTTCATTACGCTTTTATTTAATAAAAGCTTCATTTCGTCAGCTTTTTCACTAGGACGAACTCGCTCGCACTTCGTACTCTTACCTCTCACAAAAGCAACATTTGGTTGCTTTTGCTCGGCAGAGTGTTCTTGTCAAAATCCGCAAAAAAAAAGCTGTCTACCGACAGCAGCATATTTCATCATGGAGAAAAGGAGTGGAAGAGAAAGTATAAAGAGAATTGGCTACATGCTTATAATGCCCTTCGCTATATATCTTAAAACAT
>JAVBRY010000059.1:0-16712 GCA_031547505.1 Candidatus Gastranaerophilaceae bacterium
GATACCGTCCATATTGGATTTGCGGTGCTGTTTTTCCTGTAGTTTGATAGCTTCCCAGTTTTGGATAATCTCATCAGAGTCTTTTACCTTAACATCAGCGAATACATGCGGGTGGCGGCGAATGAGTTTGTCGGAAATTCCTTTTGACACTTCTTCGATATCAAAATCTTTTGATTCTTTGGCTATTTGAGAATGCAAAATAACCTGAAGTAAGACATCTCCAAGCTCTTCTTTTAGGTGTTTGCAATCATTGCTGTCAATTGCATCCACGGCTTCATAAGCTTCTTCAAGCATATTGCGCTTTAAAGATTCATGGGTCTGCTCTCTATCCCACTGACAGCCGTTTTCTGAGCGAAGAATTTCTATTATTTCGATAAGTTTTTCAAGGTTAGGGTAGTTCATTTTGTCTTTCTTTTCTGGTGGGGTAGGGACCCCACCCTACATTATCGTCATTGTTAGCAATTTCAACTATTAGCTGACCATTTGATCAACTGTCATAATTAATATTCCCTTGCCGCCCAGTTTTTTCAGGTGTTCTACGCTGTCAAAAACCTTTTCGCTATCTACAACAACGTGAATAACCACATTGTCATCATCGCCCATAAGGGTCATAACGGTAGGCGCAGTTAAGCCCGGGAGGAACGCCTTGATGCCATCCAAAGCCGATTTGGGTACATGTGCCATTAAATACTTTTTCTCTCTTGCATCCAAAACAGACTGCAATGCAACAAGCAATGACTCAACTTTTTGTTTTTTCTTATCGCTTAATCCTTTTCTTGCTACAACGATAGCCGTTGATTCGAGGATTTTATCTATGACTTTTAATTTATTAGACTTCAATGTAGAGCCTGTAGATGTGATATCCACAACGACATCAGATAAGCCCAATCTTGGAGTGATTTCAGTTGCGCCTGAAACTTCAATGACTTTGCATGATTTGCCAATTTTTTTGAAGTAGTCGGTTGCAATATTCGGGAATGAAGTAGCTACCAGAATATCTGACGGTAAGTCATTCGGACTGTGGTATGGGTCTTCTTCCTTTACTGCAACAACCATTTCGCAGTATCCAAAGTCCAAATCCATAATTTTTTCTACATCGGATTTTAGTTCCGTAACTATATCAAATCCTGTGAAGCCGACATCCGCAACCCCTGCTTCTAAGAAACTGGGGATATCAGCTGTTCTTACGAATATAATCGAATACTTTTTGTCTCTTGTTGTAACCTGCAAAGAACGCTCATCTTTGGATGGGAAATTCAACCCTGCACTGCTCAACAAATCATATATTTTTTCAGAAAGCCTTCCTTTATTCGGGATGGCTATTTTTAACATTTCTTCCGGCATATTTAATATTTACTCCTGACGCTTTAAAAATCTATGGGTTACGAACCTGAAACGATAATCGTAAAGTCGCTATGCACACAATACATACGAACAGGGTCATATACAAACTGTGACTGTCTTATTTCAGGTACACGTTTTTTGAGCCAAACAATGAAATCATTTGTGACGGCTGCATTGTGTCCGATAACCTGTGAATGAGGCAGGTGAGCTCTCCCGACACAGTTAACTTCGTATCCGTTTTCTTTCAATTGGTCTTTTATCTTCATTGCTTCGTCTTCTTTGTCAAAAGAATACATAATACCTGCAACAAGTTTTTTGTCGGTAGGGTTGGGTTTATCTCTATATACAAGTCTGTCTATGACTTCTTGAGTTTTTTCAGGGTCTAAAATCCAGTAGCTTATATAGCCTTTTTTAGAAGGTGCTCCCGGTAATGTAGCAAATTGAACATCGTCAAGGCTTACATTGCGCAATAAAGCTGCCAAATGAGACATTTCATATAAAGACAAATCAGTTCTTACATAAGTTGAAGCCAAGTTAAGCACTTCAGGAATTTTAGGAATAACACTAGGTGTTTGCAGCTTTTCAAGCAATGCTTTTAAGAACCACTGTTGACGGGATGTTCTGCCGATATCACCAAGTCCGTCTTTTCTGTATCTTAAATAACCTTCAGTCTGTTCACCGTCTAAAACACGCAGACCTTTCTTCAGGTTAATATGAAGTCCTGCCGAGTAATCGTGATAGTACATATCTTTTTCAATATATACAGGCACGCCGCCGAGTGCGTCTACGAGTTTTTTGACGCCGTCATTATTGACTACAACATACTTATTAACTTTTACACCGAGGGCATCTTCAACCGCTCCTTTTGCGATTTTTATTCCGCCAAGTGCGTGTGCGGCATTGATTTTTTGAACACCATATTCAGCAGGCAAATAAACTTTACTGTCACGCGGAATTGAAATAGCATTCACAGAACGCGTACGAGGGTCAATATTTAACAGCAACATTGTATCTGAACGAGTACCCTCGAATTTGTCAGCATTTTCACCATTAGAATCAACACCCATTATAAGAATATTTTGTCTTTGCTGGAACAAAGGCATATTGAAGCCTTTTTGTGTTTTAGGGCTGAGTTGTATGAAATATTTTGAGAGACTGGATTTTACGTCGATATCATCGCCCATTGCCGCTATATAACCAAACGCAGCAGCGATAGCAACCATAATGGTTATGATAAGTCCGACCAATACCTTTTTAACACCCGTCTTTGTTTCTGAATCTTCGTTATAGTTCAAAAACATGTTGTATTGTTCTTCTTTATCTTTCAGTTCGTTCATATAATATTTATACCCTAAAAGTCGGCTGTGTGAAAATCCTTGTTATTAAATATTCTACTCCAAAAATATTTTTAAAAGTACTATTTATTTAAAATTTTCGAAATTGTAAACTAATGTAACAATATATATAAAATATGAATCTAGTATATATCTGTGGGTTTTATTTATGTATGTGGTTAATAATAAATTAAAGGAGAACGCTCATGGGCGAAATTCAACCAGTTGGCTCCGGTGTCGGAGAAAGCGGCAGCTTAGCTAATAATACTTTGTATCAAGCTTATTATGGCCAATGGCAACAATATAACCAACAACGTAAAAAACTCGGATATGCACCGATCTCTTTTGATTCTTTTTTAGTACAAAATAATTTAACCAGTCATGACAGAAGTGTCGCTTATCAGGGTATGGAAAATGAAATGGAAACAGGCGATTTTCTTAAAGGTGATGGTATCAGCGGCAACACCTTAAATGCAAATCAGTATGTTAGCGGTTCTTCTAATCAGAATGCGATAATAACTCAATCTTCAGACCAAGACGGTTTTGTATCTGTAGATTGGTCAACAGGTAATTGGACAAGAACAACCAGTGCCAGTACTGTTGCTCAATGGCTAGGCGTTGATTCAAATACTAATTTTGTTGACTTAATTGTACTTGGCAGAAATAGTGCTACTATTATGGATATAGACATGGGCGATGGTGTAAGGGACGACAGCCAGGATACATTTAATTTCTTGGTAAAAGGCAGTAACTATAATAATGTCTCTTATCAAAAAATAGAGTTTAATCCTGCATATATTTTCGATAAAACTCTTCAAAATCCTTCTGATCCTGAATATCAAAAGGCTCTTAACATATGGAATTATCTAGTAACTAATATAAATCAGTGGCTTTCGGAATCAGAAATAAGTGAACTGAATGCACTTGATCCTACAAGTGTTGAATTTAAAAATAAAATGCTTGACTTAATGATTGATAAACTCAGTCAGACAGTTACTTTTGCTAACTACACTCCGAAACCTAAAGTAGGTACACTCGAGGCAGTAGATGGTGTTAATGGTACAGATGGTACAGATGGCACTGATGGAACTGATAGTACAAGTAAAATACCAAACTACAACAAAGATCTTGCTATTCATAACATTGGACTGTCTGCGGATTACAACAGCGGCGCGACCTGGAGCGGTTCTAAACACTATACGAATAAAACTTGTATCGACGAGTCTTTAAAAGATGCAGCTCATTATGTTGATGAACAATTAACAAAGTTAATGAATGAGATGATTACGCAACTTGGTGATGAATGTACAGATGAAATGAAAACCTACATGCTGCAGGCAAAATCAGCAGTTCTTTCCATGGCGGCTGCAAATGGCGGTACAGGTAAGAATTTCTGGGGTAGTGTGGTAACAACGATAGTTGGTCCGTTAACTTTTGGTTTGATCGGCAGCAGTGACTCAATAATGAATTGGCTCGGAGATATGGACCATGGCGATGTAATCGGATACAGTGAATTTGGTACTGGCCTGTTCCAAGACTATGGTGCACGAGGTACTGTAAACATTAAAAATATGATAGATGAGTTCTATAAAGTCTTCGATATGCTTTGTGAAAATGATGGCAAATCACCGGCAGAAATTGAAGCTGAAAAAGCTGAAATAGCAGCAAAAAAAGCTTCTTATCAAAATGTTTATAATTTTGATACAAAGAGCCTTTCTACTACAGAAGTCGGTGAAAAATTTGATAAGTCATACACAATTCTTCAAGCAGATAACAATACCTATAAAGACAAAGCTTCAGAGATACTGACAGCATACAAAAATGCAGCAGCTAAGAAGCTCAAAGCTGCCAACCCGAAAATTGAAGATAAAATTGATGGAATTCTTAATACGGCAATGAATAATGTATTAAATAATGTATCAAGTTCAATGGATAACTGGCTGACTATAACCGGAGGTATAAAAGACGGCACATATACACTCGATACAAATGCGCTTCTAAATACTTTCAATACAATGATTAAAAAAGCGGTCTATACAGCTACAGCCGGTGAAGTTGGTACTTCAGCCGATAAATAATCACTAATCAAACAGAATCATACTAATACAAATTCTTTAATTTGTATTAACCACATATGCGGAGATTTTTCTAATAAAAATCTCCTTTTTTTTGCCTTCTGATTTTAGAATTTAGGAACTGACGAAGGCAAAAAATATGATAATTTTATGGTGGTGGGCTGGCAAGCCCACGCTACTCCGCTTTGGGTTGCAGAGGCCAGTTGGGAATTTTTTACAAACTTTTCCACCAATTTTTAGCTTTGTTGACTATAGATTCAGCTCCGGCTTTAATTTCTTCTCCTGCAAGCTTTAAATCAGGCCAAGCATCTTCTCCTGCTTTGCGTAGTCCTGCAGTTGTTTCATTGAACCCCGGGACTGTGGCTTTAGCTGCGTTTTTTATGCCCTTGCCTGCTTCACTAATTCCCGGACCGGCTGCTTTGGCTGAGCCTATGAGATAAGTATAAATCTTTTTAACGCTAGACATTGTACCCCCTTCTGGAAGATTTATTTAAGCTTTTTTCTGCGGTTAATATTACTTCTCTGAATTTAGCACCGGCTGAAAGATATTGTCCGGGTTTTTTAGGTGTTATATATCCTATTCTTTGTCTTACTCCTGCGGTGAAAGGCTTTGTTTTGGTGATGACCATGTTATTCCTTTTTCTAGTACAACTTGTATTTTAAAACAGTGTTACTGCCTTGTTCTGATACGTACAGATAGTTATCTTTTACTACGAGGTAGTAAGGCTGTGTAACCTTGCTGATATAGATATTGACTTGGCCGCTTGGAGTGATTTTTAGCACATTATTTTTATCGTAGTTTGCTACGTACATGTTGTCTTGTTCATCAAATGACAGACCAATAGGGCCTCCAAGCATTGTGCTCTTTGAAAAAAGCTGGCTTTGGCCGCCGCCGGGGGCAACTTTATAGATACTGTTATCAGTGTAGCTTGCTACATAGAGATTCTTTTTAGAATCCATTGCCAAGCCTGTAGGACCTGCAAATTTATTAACGACATCCTTGCTTGCTTCACCGCTTAAGCCTGAAGATACTGATGATGTGGCAGTTGTTGCAGCTGTAGTCGTAGTTTTTGTAGTTTGTTGAACTTGTTGTTTCACTGCTTGTTGGGTTTGTGTGGTTTTAGTTTGAGCTTGTGTCTGAGCTGCTTTAGCTTTAGCCTGCGCTTGAGCCTGTGCGGCAGCTTGTGCTTTTGCTTGAGCTTGTGCAGCTGCCTGAGCCTGAGCTTGTGCAGCAGCTTGGGCCTTTGCTTGAGCCTGAGCAGCAGCTTGCGCTGCGGCTTGTTTTTCTTTTTGAATAGCAGCAGTGTACTGTTGCTTTTGAGTTTGAGCTTTTGAATAAAGTGAATCGCCTGAACCTATTTTGTTAACATAAACCATTGCGTTGTTGTAGTTGCCTGTTTTAGCATACAAGTCAGCCAGTTTTAAAGTTGTTTCCGAGTCATTGGGTTCAAGTTTATGTATTTTTGCAAAACAAGAGATTGCAGACTGATAGCTTTTCAGATACTCATAAATGGCACCCATGTTATAGTAGGCATCTGTGAAATCAGGATCTTTTGCAACTGCATTTTTAAAAGAATTCAGCGCTTGTTGATAATTTCCGTTTTTGTAATAATCTAAGCCGTCATTGTAGTACATTGCACCTTCAGGTGATACTGCATACGCAGCATTTGTTCCTAAACAGAAAATTAATCCTAACAAAACAAATAACTTTTTCACTTTATTTTCCTCTTTTCTATTCTAAATTTATTTAAATATCTTTTTATTTAGTTGGCACATACAGGTGAATTTTTACGAAAATCAGTGGCTTGTTCAAACTTATATGCTGTGTTCAATAATCTTTCTTCTTGCAATGCAGGTGCCATAAGCTGGAGGCCGATAGGCATATTTGAAGAATCAAAACCGCAAGGAATACTTATACCGGGTATTCCTACCATGTTTGCACTGATAGTGCCGATATCAGTTAAGTACATACTCAACGGGTCTGCCATTTTTGAGCCTATTTCAAAAGCCGTATTCGGACAGGTCGGAGAAAGCAGTACATCAACTTTCTCAAATGCTTTATAGAAATCGTTTTTGATAACGTGCCTTACTTGCTGTGCTTTTTTGTAATAAGCGTCATAATAGCCTGAGCTGAGTGCATAAGTACCAAGCATTATTCTTCTTTTTACTTCATCGCCGAAGCCTTCTGATCTTGTTTTTTTGTACATTTCAAGGATTGTAGCTGCATCTTTTGCACGGTAGCCGTATTTCACGCCGTCAAATCTTGCAAGATTTGAACTTGCTTCAGCTGTTGCTATTAAGTAATATGTGCCGATTGAATATTTTAAAGAAGGTATTTCAACTTCAATAATTTCAGCGCCCATATTTTTGTACAAATCAATAGCTGATAAAACGGATTTTTTAACATCTTCTGCTACGCCTTCACCGAGAAGTTCTTTGATTACCCCGACTTTTAAGCCTTTAATATCGTTGTTCAATGAAGCTGTGTAGTTTGGCACAGGTGCATTTATGGATGTAGAATCTTTTTTGTCGTGTCCGCTGATTGCTTCCAGCAATAAAGCTGCATCTTCTACAGAGCGTGTAAGCGGTCCTATCTGATCAAGCGAGGAAGCGAACGCAATTACACCATATCTGGATACTCTGCCGTAAGTCGGTTTCAAACCTACAATGCCGCAGTAGCTTGCAGGACCTCTAATACTTCCACCGGTATCAGTACCAAGGGCGAGTGTTGATTCGCATCCTGCTATGGCTGCTGCAGACCCGCCTGAGCTTCCGCCTGGAACTTTGTTCAAATCCCATGGATTTTTTGCAATTTTAAATGCCGAGTTTTCATTTGATGAACCCATCGCAAACTCGTCCATATTGGTTTTGCCTATGATTGGTATTAAATTTTCTTTTATTTTAGTTACGATAGTTGCATCGTAAGGCGATACGAAATTTTCAAGAATCTTGCTTGATGCTGTTGTTTTGTAGCCTTCGTAGTTAATGTTGTCTTTTAATGCAATAGGAATCCCTGCCAAAGGCGGTAATGTCTCGCCTGATGCGATTTTTTTGTCGACTTCTTTTGCTGTTTCAACAGCTTTATCCACGCATAGTGTATTGAAAGCACCTATAGACTCATCAATGTTTTTAATCTGTTCCAAAGATGCATTTAATAATTCTTCTGCTGATACGTTCTTACTTAAAAGAGCTTTCCGTTGCTCGGATGCTGTACTCTTTAACAAATCTTTTATACTCACTTGGTCTCTCCGAAAATAATTGACTTAAATCACGGCAAAATACAACCGGGATATATTAAATAAATTATAAATCAAACATGGGCAATCTGATTCAAAATAATTGCATATAACTGTGGCTGTGGAAAAATCTTTGATTTTCCTTACGCCACTGTTGTCCGGCTTTCGCCCTTGCCGCCGGCTTCTTGGTTGTTCGCGTTAAACGGGCTCGCTCCCTCACCTGCGTGAGGTCGACTCCGCCCTCTGCTCACAATCCGCTCTCGCAGCCGTCAAGGGCTTAGCACTTCTTAGGTCGAACTTGAAAAAGCTCAAAAATCATCATTTTTGACTTTTTCTACGTTCTTCTTTTTATTAACATTTGTAACATGCGTTGTTAAAATTAGTCAATTTTTTCTCGTAAATACACTTTATATATATAAGATATATTAATCTTGAGGACTAGAGATGGCAAATATAGACGTTACACCCACCGATTATGGTTGGCTTGTTACAGACGGCAAACGAACTGTCAAAATATATGATGGCGGCGAAACCGGCAAAAAAGACAACATATTTAACGATGGTGATATTCTTCAACCTGTTGGTGATAAATACATTGATAAAAAAAATGGTGGCTTTTCAGATGATGAAATAAAAGAAGTTGCCAGAGCTATTCATGATGACAAAATGGGTATAAGCCAGACTGCTTCTACAAAAAAATCAAAAAAATCCAAAAATTCAAGTGGACTGGGCTTCTGGGGAATATTTGCCGGAGCCACAGGTGCATTTAACGGTTTAATGGGCGGATTCTCTAACAGCTGGGCATACAATGGCGGCGGATTTGATATGATGCCGTTTATGTTTGGTTTTTCACCATTTGGAATGTCCATGATGACAGGAGCTGCTATGAGCGGCTATGCATCAACGCCGATGAGTTATTATTCTACGCCATCGGTTCAAACTTATACACAAGCTAACACGACAGAAAAAACTGATAAAAAAGACGATAATACCGAAACTAAGGTCGAAGCTAAAACCGAGACTGAAGCTGAAGAGAAAGCTGAAGAGAAAGCTGAAGAGAAAACTGAAACTGAAGAGAAAACTGATACTAAGGAGGCAGGCCAGCAAAATCCGGCTAATTATTTCCAACAATCCAACTATGATGTTATGCCGGGATTTGGTAACATGAGTATGGGCGGCGGAATGGATCTCAGTAACTATTTTGATCAGGTGAGCCAATTCACGCGAGAGCTCCAAGAACAACAGACTGAAAGCAAGGAGAATATGCGTCAACTAAGCATTGATGCTTGGTACAACAGAGCAGGCAATATGGTGAAAAACTATGAAGAAAAGCCTGATACGATGAGTGCTGATAACCTTGAAAAGATTAAAGAAATTTATAATACTGCTACAGAAAATGAAAAAATAGCTCCTGAAGAAGACCAAAAAACTTTGGATAAAATCAGACAGCTTCCGATGGTCAACCATGAAATCATTCATGATGATGTTAAATTAAAAGGCGGCGGAAAATTGTCTGTAAATCAGGCATCAGCATTGAATGCTAAGCTATCAGCCTATGTAAAAGTTGATAGTACTTCAGCTACTGATGAAAAGAAAGCCGAAGCTAAGGATAAAATACTTAGTACTGAAGACTATTCAACGCTGTCAACGATTGCCAATAAAAAGACAGTTAGTGATGAAGACATAGCTGCAGTAAACACTATTTTAGGTCTGAAGTAAGATCTTAGTTTATTTGCCAGGGCCTTGTTTAGCTTTGATATCGAGTGCAGCGTTGTGTGCCATAAGATATACAGAGCAGGTTTTGTAGTTTTTAATATACCAGGCACATTTTTCCTGGGCACAAACTACTTCTATTGAATTTCCTGCACTCATTAAAGGGCATATTGGAATACTTGACATATATTTCTCCTGCTTTGTTAAGTTACTTATTGGCTTGTTTGATTAAATTACACTCATCATCGCGTTTTTCGTGTTCTTTATAAATTCTTGTACGGTTTATGACTTCATCAAAATCTATCTCATGCGCATCGAAGTCAGGTCCGTCAACGCAAGCGAACTTAACTTTTCCGCCTACAGTCAACCTGCATGCGCCGCACATTCCCGTGCCGTCTACCATAATCGGGTTCATGCTGGCTTCGGTTTTGATTCCCGTTCCTCTGGTCAATTCGGCAACCGCTCTCATCATAGGCATCGGTCCTACCGCAATAGCATAGTTCACGGTTTCTCTAGCCATAATGTCTTTCATAACATCGGTTACGAAACCTTTTGTACCCAAAGAACCATCATCGGTCGTGATATAAAGCTCGGTAACGGCTGTTCTCATTTTATCTTCCCAGAAGATTAAGTCTTTGTTTCTGGCGCCCATAATCATATAAACCTTGTTGCCCGCTTCTTTAAAGGCTTTGGCAATCAAATAGCAAGGTGCTGCGCCGTATCCACCTGCTAAACATACAACAGTGCCATAGTTTTTGATATGTGTAGGCTGTCCCAAAGGTCCGACCACATCAGCAATCTCATCGCCGACATTGAGCTGTGCAAGTTTTTTTGTTGAATACCCTACCGCCATATAAACGATGGTCAACTCACCCTTTTCTCTGTCATAGTCTGCGATAGTCAAAGGAACTCTCTCGCCATGTTCATCTACACGTAAAATTATAAACTGCCCTGCCTGAGCGTTTTTTGTCACAAAAGGTGCGTCAATAACCAATTCATACTGGTTTGCACAAATTTCTGTTTTTCTAAGTATTTTGTATCCCACTTTAATCTATCCTTTAGGTTAAATATTATCTGTTGAAACAATTATAGCGCAAAAAATATAACAATAAATACTCTGTCATATCAACATCCATCTTGTTGTCATCCTGAAGCATCAAGCTTATTATTTTAAACAGTCTTGAAATATTCAGGATCTAACCAACTAACATAGTGAGCTTAAAGTTTACAAACCTAACTGCCAGGATGCTGAACATGACAGTCTAATACCTATTTCACGATTTTGCGCTTCAGCATGACAGTGCGTGTTTTGTAACAATTCTGAAATAAAACCAAAGCCCATTAGCAAAACATATTTTTAAGGGTTTTATAATTAACAAGCAAGGAGAAAATGTAAATATGTCTATTAAAATTCAGCCTTATTCTCAAAATACACAAGCTGTTTCTTTTCAAAAAGCTAACGCCAGTGAAATTGCGACGAAAATACTTGAAATTCCTCAAAAAAAAGTAAAATTAACTCCACAACTTATTACTAAGGTTAAAGCTCAAGTGGCACTGGATAAAGTCAAAAAATTCTTAGGACTATAAAATTAATTTACTTCTTCAAAGCATCAGCACCTGAAACAACTTCGAGGATTTCGTTGGTGATAGCGCTTTGACGTGCTTTGTTGTAGTCGATAGTCAGGGTGCGTATCATATCATCGGCATTGTTTGTGGCAGCAGACATTGCTGTCATTCTTGCAGCAAGTTCGCTTGCAGTAGCTTCTAAGAGTGCCTGATATATGATGTTTGTGATAAACATCGGCACTAATTTTTGAAGAATACTGTTCACATTCGGCTCAAATATCATCAATGGGTCGATAGCGTGTGTATGAGCTTCTTCAGACTCCTGGAAGTCGTGCATAATCTTTTCAACAGGCAGAATCGGCCACTGGTCGACTTGATATGACATCATGGTTTTAAATCTTGTTGTAATAATCTCAATACTGTCAATCTGACCGTTTATATAAGCTTCAGCCATATCTTCAGCTATAACAATAGCGTTGGATGAGTTCGGTTCTTGTGAGATTTTGGTATATTTTTTAACTATTTCATAACCTGCCTGTTCAGCTTTTCTTCTTATGCCGGAAACACCTTTTTGTCCCACAATGAAAAGCTTCACACCTAAGCCTTGTTCTTTTAAAGATTCAGCTTTTTTTAGGGCATATCTGATTAAGTTAGCGTTATATGCGCCTGCCAAGCCTTTATTGGATGTGACTACCAAGAGCCCGACATTCTGTATCATACGTGTTTTTAAGAGCTCAGGGTAGTTGTCGATTGCGCGTTCAACCTTCAACCCTGCCAATGAATAGTCACCGTCAGACGAAGCCAATGCACGAGTGAACGCGCTCACGAGTGCTTTTGCGAAAGGGCGGGCAGCCTTAACTTTGTTCTCGGATTTTTTCACCTTAGCAGCTGCGACCATTTTCATGGCGCCCGTAATTTTTTTAGTATTTTTAATACTGGATATTCTGTCTCTTATATCTAATAAATTAGGCATTTGTTTTTCCTGTTTTAATTTATTATTGGTGTTGGGTTTTAACCACAACTTACTACAATTTTTTACGTCATGCTGAACTTGTTTCAGCATCTGATGATTTTAGAATGTTTCTTTTTTCTCCGAGTTTCTGCGTTCCTTGCATAACACTCTGTGGGTTCAGATTCCGGGTCAAGCCCGGAATGACAGTTTTTGCGCTTTTTGCTGTTTGCGTAGCAAATCAAGCGAAAAGCCTAAGTATTCCCTCAGGCGCTGTATACAGACGACTTAAACGTATCTAGTCTGTCCTTAAGTGCCTTCTTGTCATCATCGCTCAAAGCAGAACCCGCGTTTAGTCTGCCTTCGAGGTCTGACATGTTGGATTTGAAATAATCAAACCACTCTTTTTTGAATCCTGAGATTTTGTTGTTCGGAACGTCATCCATGATTCCTTCGTTCGCTGCAAACAGGATACTTACCTGTTCCGCTACGCTCAAAGGCGAGTACTGAGGCTGTTTCAATACTTCAGTAAGCTTCTGCCCTCTTAACAATTGATCTTGAGTAGCTTTGTCCAAATCACTTGCGAACTGTGCAAACGCTTCAAGTTCTCTAAATTGTGCAAGGTCAAGTCTTAATTTTCCTGCAACTTGTTTGATAGCTTTTGTTTGAGCGTTACCGCCAACCCTTGATACAGAGATACCGGCGTTAATCGCAGGTCTGATACCCGAGTTAAACAAGCCTGTTTCCAAGAATATCTGACCGTCTGTAATTGAAATTACGTTTGTCGGAATATACGCAGAAACATCGCCCGCTTGTGTTTCGATGATTGGAAGTGCTGTGATACTTCCTGCACCTAGCGCATCACTCAACTTACAAGAACGTTCGAGCAATCTTGAGTGCAGGTAGAAAACGTCGCCCGGATATGCTTCACGACCCGGCGGTCTTCTCAACAGTAAACTCATTGCACGATATGCTTGTGCGTGTTTTGTTAAGTCATCGAATATGATGAGAACAGCTTTTCCTTGATCCATAAACTCTTCAGCAATCGCCATACCCGCAAAAGGTGCGATGTATTGAAGCGGTGCGGATTCATCAGCTGTCGCAGAAACGATAACGGAATAATCCATTGCTCCAAACTCTTCAAGTTTTTTCGCCAACTGTGCAACAGTTGAAGTCTTTTGACCGATAGCTACGTAAACACAAATTACATCTTGGCCTTTTTGGTTGATGATTGTGTCGATTGCAATAGCGGTTTTACCGGTCTGTCTGTCGCCGATAATAAGCTCCCTTTGGCCTCTGCCGATAGGAGTCAAGCCGTCAATAGCTGTCAAACCTGTCTGCAGCGGTTCGTGCACTGACTTTCTCGTAACAATACCCGGTGCAACACGCTCTACAGGTCTTGTTCTGTCAGAATGGATATCGCCTTTGCCGTCAACAGGCTTACCTGTCGGGTTGACGATTCTTCCTATTAAAGCGTCGCCTACGGGAACAGAGGCGATTTGTCCCGTTGTTTTAACAGTCATACCTTCTTTAATCTGAGTGTATTCACCCAAGATTACGACACCGACGTTGTCTTCCTCGAGGTTCAGCGTGATACCCAGAGTACCTTTGCCGTCCTGGAATTCTACAAGTTCACTGGACATTGCGTTTCGCAGTCCGTAGATACGAGCGATACCGTCCCCTACTTCAAGAACGGAACCGATATTTGAGACTTCCATTTCGGAAGAATAATTTTCGATTTTCGCTTTGATGATTGAAGTAATTTCATCAGGTCTGATTGTTGCCATCTTTATTATCCTTTTCTTCTAATTATTTCTTTTTATCGTTTGCGAAGCAAACAAGACGAAAAGCCTAAGTTTACGCTAACTGTCGTTCTAGACTCTCTAATTTATGCTTCATAGAGCCGTCTATGGTTTTGTCTTCAATTTTTAAAATCAACCCTGCAATAATTTCTGGATTAACTTCAAAATCAAGTTTTATACTTTTATGGAGTTTGTTTTCCAGTTTGTTTTTCAAGCTTTCTTTCAGGTCTTCATCTACCTCAACAGCAGAAACAACCCCTACTTTTAGTATATTCTTCGCTTCATCAAGCCCCTGTTCGTAGCAATACAAAATAACCGGCATCAATGAAAACTTATTTCTCTCAGCGAGTATGTTCAGCATATTGAACACATCGTCGTTTATTTTGCCTTTAAATATTGAGTTTATAGCATCTTTTTTCTCATCGATAGGAATAACAGGATGATTGATAAAGTTTCTCAAATCCTCGGAGGCGTTGTAAGCTTCGACAACAGCAAGGATATCTGCATAGATTTCATCCAGCTTACCTTTTGACTGAGCAATCTCAAGTATCGCTTCAGCGTAGCGTTTTGCCGGTGCTATTAATTTGTTGTCGATATTATGTGCCACTTAAACCTCTAGTTTATCTAAGTCGTTTATAAAGTCACCTATTACTTTACGATGCAAATCTTTGTTTTTTTCAAAAGTGTTTTTAACCTGTCTTTGTGCAATTTCAACAGAAGATTTACCGATGTTTTTTGACAAAACTGATTGTGCCTGTTTCTCTTCAGCACCGACTTGTTTGTCGGCGTTTACTTTTATAGATGCAACAAGTTGTTCAATTTCATCTTTTGATTTTTGTTCAAATGCAATCGCCGTAGCCTTTGCATTCTCCAATATGCCATCGATTTCTTTAGGTAAATCTTTCAGTGAATCTTTTATCTTTTTGAACTCTTTTTCGGCATGTATTTTAAGAGAGTCTGAATTTTCAACGCTCTCCTGTACACAAGCTCTGCCCTGTTCCATCTTTTCGCCGACTTTTAAGAATTTAATAAGTATCGCAAAGAAACCAATCATTATTGCAAAGTTGATGGTGTTTGAATGAAGTATATTTTGATAACTAAAATCAAGCATGTTTTCTAATCACCTCGTCCACTTCATTGTCTTTCAACGGTTCAAAGTCTATGCCTTCGCCGACAAGTTTTGTTGTTATATTATTTGCAAGGTCTGCGATGTTGCCTTTTAATCTGTAGTAAATCTCGTTTTTCTGGTTAGCAAGATTTTCTTTTTCAGAGTTTACATAAGAACCCATCTCGGATTTTGCATCATTTAAGACTCTGCTTTTTTCGTGTTTAACAGATTCGGATTTTGCTGCAACAATATCACGAGACTTTCTGTGAGCCTCGCCTATTTGTTGATTTTTGTCATCGATAAGTGCATTTGAATTATTATTGTGTTCATCTGCTTCGTCTTTGTTTTTATTGATGTATTCTTCTCTATCCTTCATAATTCCGAGAATCGGCCTATACAGGACTGAGTTCATAATAATCACAAAGATTATAAAACTTACTGCTGATACTATAAATGTTGCGTTAAAATCCATTTTTTGCCTTTATTTTATCCAATCATTCCGCAAAGTTTCATTGCGATGAACAAACCGTAGATTGCGCAAGCTTCTGATAACGCTGCACCCAGCAAGAAGAAACCTACTGCCTGACCTGCAATTTCAGGTTGTCTTGAAATCGCTTCCAAAAGACCTTTTGTTGCGATACCGATACCTACTCCGGCGCCTACTGCACCAAAGCCGATTGCGATACCTGCGCCTAAATTAGATAAGCCATTAGCGTTTGCTGCCATTTGTTCTACTGTCATAATTTTCTCCTTCTTATATCTTATATTTATGAATGTTCTTGTTGTTCAACTGCCAAAGCTATATATGCCGTTGTCAGCATTGTGAATACCAGTGCTTGTACAAAGGCAACGAATACTTCGAAAAGCATTATCGGAAGCGGTAAAAAGTAAGCAAATATACCGATAAATGCCATAACCAACAGTTCACCGGCTAAGATGTTCGCGAATAGACGAAGAGCCAATGTGAAAGGACGAATGACCATTTCGACAAGCTCTACAATCCCTACGACTATATCTATAGGGTCGAAGCTGTGCAGGAAGTATTTTATGCCTTTTGCCCTGATACCGTTATACACATAATAAACTAATACCAGAATTGCCAGTGCGGCAGTTAAGTTTATATCGTTTGTTGGAGAAGCCAGCTCACCATGTTTCAGATGATACAATCTCCAAGGAAGCTGTCCCATAAGATTTGCTGTTAATATAAACAAAAATAATGTTGCAATAAGAGGAATATGTTGTTTGCCTGTTTTACCAATCATTGATTCTGTCAATCCGACAAAGAATCCCAGAATGTTTTCAGAAAATGCCTGTAATCCTGTAGGAATGATTGATAGTTTGCGTGTTGATAAAAAAGCGAAAAGAATAAGAACTGCCATAGCAATCCACATCGTGAGAAGTGTGTCCATGTTTACGGCTGCGTTTTCGCCTATATTTACAATCCAATGTCCTGATGACATTTTTACCCTCTGTCTAATACTAATTTAAAGTTATCTGTTTCCCTGATTCCATTATAGAGGCAAATCTCCATGCCTCATCTATGATTATAATACATAATTAAAAATCGGGTAGCAATTTTAATAAA
>JAVBRY010000127.1:0-8007 GCA_031547505.1 Candidatus Gastranaerophilaceae bacterium
CGTTAGACAAAGCGGGTTCTTACGGTATTCAGGAACTGGATGAGGGGTTTGTTCGTGATGTGCAGGGCTCTTTTTCAAACATAGTCGGCCTGCCTGTTGAAACAGTAGTGCAGATGTTGATGGAGTTTGAGGGGGAATAGCTGTGTCACTACTATGATAACGTAGGGTGCGCTTTACGCACCAAATTTTTACAATTTATTTCTTACCTTTTTTAACTAGTCGTCCATCAATATATAACTCGTCAGTAGGTGATATTTGTATGTTTTCGAATAAATGAAATAAATCTTTATATGATTTAATTGATTTAATCTTGTCATTATAAAATGCTACGTATATATCCAATAAGTCATTATTGGAATCATAAGAAAAATTTGTAGCCTGAATAATATTTTTCTGACATTCAAATAATGAAATATTGGTGGTCATTTCTTTTATTTGTTTTCTGATATTTTCAAAAGTAGGTTTTGAATAATCTTGATTTTTGCTTCCAATTAAAATCGCATTAGAGGGTGGTTCAATAAGTTGTGGTTTAATTTTTTCTGAAAAAGTGGTTAGTTTAGAGTAAACTTTTTTTGAATTTAATATATGCCAAGCAAAAGCACTTGTCTTTTGACCATCTAGCAATATGCCTGATGCGCAAGAAGCTACTCCTTCGGTGTATAACTTCTTACCATTGATTATGTTAACAGAATCGAAATCGTAGTCAAAATAAGTGAAATCTGATAGATCTGTATGGCGAAATCTGTCATATGGTATAAAATTTATTTTTGTGCCAAATGAAATATTTTGTTTTCTTGAATATTGTGTGTTTATCATATTTGTATTAAAAACAAACAAAATATTTTTTGCTATATGAGCGGTGCGTATGACGCACCCTACATTCTTTAATCAATGCGATTGCCTGGATTGCCGCACTTCCGTTGGTCGTTCGCAATGACACTAAAATCAATGAGGGATTTCTACACCTCTTCGTCATCTTGCAAAACAGGATGAATCGGCAACCAGAAACCGAATGTCGCACCTTCTCCCGGTTTGCTCTTAACAAAAAGCTTGCCGTAGTGGTGTTTTTCAATAGTTATTTGAACGAGATGAAGCCCTAAACCTGTACCTTTAACGGTATGGGTGTCGTTTTCTACGCGGTAAAATCTTTCAAAAATCTTTTTCTGATGCTCTTCGGGGATACCTATGCCTTGATCTTCGATTGTGACTTCGACATAATTTGTGTCACGCGCAAGCTCGGCACGCACCTTGATTCTTCCTCTTTCAGGCGAATATTTTATTGCGTTAGAAAGCAAATTATTCAAAGCACGCTCTATACTACACACACTCATAGGAAGCGAAGGCAGATCAGGCTCTTTGAGCAGCGAGAACGTGATATTCTTTTCTTCTGCCAGAATTTGCATAGACTGGATTGCCTGTTCAATTATAGGCACAATCTGTGCATTTTCTTTTTCGAGTTTCACGCTGTTAGATTCAAGCCTTGAGAAATCAAGAACATCATTAACCATCTTTTGAAGCCTTGAGGCTTCTTTATTGATAACACTGAAAAATTCTTTTTTCGTTCCGTCGTCAAAATCGTCGGAATGGTTGTGGAGAGTATCAATATAAGTTCTTAAAATAGTCACAGGGGTACGAAGCTCGTGGCTGACGTTTGAGATGAAATTGCTCTTCATTCTGTCGATTTCGACCTCTTTTGTCACATCAATAAGAACGATTATGTATCCGACATAGTCCTGATTCTTTGAAAACATCGGTGAAATAACAGATTTGATAACCCTCTTGTCGATATTGATATTAAATTCAAGCGGTTTGTTTTCAATAATATCGAGCGGAGTGTCTTTGAACTGGTCGATTTTTTCTTTGAAACAGAGCTCACCATCGGTGTCACAGTACTGTTGAATTTTCGTATTAATAATCTGATCTTCTCTAATTTCAAGCATTTTCTTTGCAGCGCTGTTCACAAGAACGACCGTATCATAATTGTCACAGACAACAACACCGTTAGCGATACTCATAAGTACCGCCTCAAGCTTGTTTCGCTCCAGTGTCATCTGGTCAATATTCTGTTCTTCATAAAGATGAAGTCTGCCGGACATATCGTTAAAAGCATCGATGAGTTCTTTGATTTCACCGCTTGTATTTTTTGCGTCGAGCATAAACCCAAAATCACCCGTGGATATCTTTTTAACCCCATGATGGAGCATACTCAATTCACGTGTGATAAGGATGGTGTTTATCAAAACAACAATCGTGAACACAATCCATGCAACGGTAAACACAACAAGCATCGAGTTTTTTGTAGTTTTTGAAATATTTGCACTGGAGCTGCCCGAAAGCCCTAAAGATACCGAGCCAATAACTGTTCTGACTCCGCCCTCGTCTATAACCATCGGTGCAGAGCTTGTTATGCTTGCTTCTGCGGCTCTTGTCGGGTAGTCTTTTTTGCTCGAATAAATGATTTGGTTTTTATCGTTTTTAAATTCTATATAAGAGATTTCGCGGTTGCTGTTAATGATTGATTTTGTGTGGTTTCTAAGGGTTGCAAATTTGTCGTATTCCTGGACATCCTTAGTTATTTCCACACTTTCGATTGCAAGCGTTTTCGTTAAAATCTGCCCAAAGTCATCATAAACCTCCGAGATTTTTTGCTGGATATTTGTAATCGCAAAAACGGCAAGAGCAACAATCAAAATCGTGCTTATACCTAATCCCAGTATTATAAGTTTATTTTGTGTACTAATACTAACAGGCTTACTCATCTCAAGAGAATTATATCATCAAATTTAAAATTCGGATATATAAAGAATATTTATTACGAATTGCAAGTATTGCCATAAAATCATCAATCTCGTGGATTTAAAAGATGTAAAACGTCTTTATAATAAAACGATGAAAATTTAATTTAAGTATAAGGGTAAGACCCGCCATTCCCACAGCACAACTGTTTACGGAGAAGCTTGCTGAAAGGGGGTGGTAATACAATGGAAGTTGAAACAATTAAAAAAGTCCTAGCTATACTAGGACTTTTGATACAATTGCTTTCGTCGGCATTGTAAAGGGTCGAAGTGATTACCACGGTTGAAACCAGCAATCGGGGTAATCCCCCTTTATACTTTATTATAAACTATCTTGAATTATTTTCAAGCCTGAAAACTTAATATAAGGGTAAGACCCGCCACTCCCACAGCACAACTTCTTTAAATAGAAAAAGGCTGAAAGGGGGTGATACGATGAACAGAGCATTAATTAAAAAAGCCCTAGTGGCTCTAGGACTTTTGATAAGATTAATTGCAACGTTAATCTAAGGGTCTAAGCGGCTCTCTGTGATAATGAAACTATCATAGGGAGTCCCCCTTATATTTTTATTATAAACCATTTCAAACTATTTTCAAGCCTACAAGAACCTACACTGATGCTGCTGTTGATTCAGCCTTACCTGACTCCAATTCGGATTTTGCTTCAGCTTCTTTTCTTCTTTTTCTGCGACGCATTAGGTCTACAAAAGCTTCGAGTCTTGTTATGTATCCTGCACGACCTGTTTGCTCATCCATAATCAAAGGCAAGATAGGAATCTCATGGTTTTCTCTCATCGCAGGGAAAATATTCTGCGACATAATCTCGGGCATACAGGTGAACGGGCTTATATGGATAATTCCATCGATACCTCTTTCGTCGGCATAAGCAACATCGCTTATACATTCGAGTGCGTCACCGCCGATATCCCTTGCAAGATAAGGTTTTGCCAATCTGAATGCTCTTTCAAGGTGTGTTTCACCTTTTTTAAATATTTTAGGAATGATTGCATCTTTAAAGAAACTTGATACAGTGAGTGTTCTTCTGATATGAACACCCATTTTACCCAGCTCACGTTCGATATTCTGGTTAGAAAAAGTATCCTGAACAAGGAAAATTTCACCTGTAATATCAACATATACAATCTCTTTATTAGGGTCTATTTCGATTTTTTTCATTTCTGCCTGAGCTAATTTTTCAGCTTTTCTCAACTCACGGCTATTGTTAGCTTCATCAATGAGTTTCAACCCTTTTTTAAAAGCCTTTTCAGCACTTCCGGATTTCACTTCTCTCGCACGGTAATAAGCAAGCATATTCTCGAGCTTATCCACTGCAAATATCGTAGAAACAACCGTAGCAATAGCTTTAATGATTAATACTGGATTATTCTTTCCTGTTATCTGGTTACAAAATCTATACATCCCCTTAAAGCCGTCATAAAGCTGAAGTTCGATATAGTTCGCTTCGTAACCCATTTCTTCAAGCGTGTTTTTGATACTGCTTCCGTATTCACCAAGACGGCAAATACCCGGTGACGAGATCATCGCAACATAATCCGCTCCGCCTTCAATAGCTTCAACAAAGTTTCCTAATATTAATTTATAAGGAAGACAAATCGACTCGGGGCTATGTTTTGTACCAATCGACAAAGTTTTTTTGTTCGTGTATGGCGGGATAAAAGGCTCAACACCCAGTCTTCTCAGCGCAGCCGCCCACGATATATATATAGTTCCCATGTGCGGGAATGCAACTTTAATCTTTTTCTTTTCGCTCATAATTTGTAGTTTCAATGGGCTTTAGCCCGTTTTTTTGTTATTGTTAATTACCTCAATAGGCTTAAAGCCCATCCTCTGTTATTATAGCCCAAAGAATTTTTTTCATAAGTCAAGTTTTGTTAATAAGATTATGCTATAATAAGCAGAGGTTTAAACTTGAGGAGAACGGCATGTTTATTAAACGGGCATTTAATATCACCAAGGATAATATAATTCTCGCACAGCCTCTTGTTCTTTATCTTGTGATACTCAGCCTTACAATGGCTGGACTTGCACAGCAGGGCAATAAAATTTATTTTATTGTTTTTGCAATAGCGAATATCCTTTTGTCTACAGCATTTTTTGCCGGCTGGTGCTTTATGGCAAGAAAAACAGTTGAACATTCTAAAAAAGAATTCGACAAACCCGAAGAAAAAAGTATGGCTTCTCTAGCATTGATAAAAGAATTCTTCCCGGGAGTCGGAGAATTTTTTCTTTCGATAACCTTCACAACTATTATTTACACAGGGCTTTGTGCTTTGGTGTTGTATTTGGCCTATAAAGCCGGATTACATTTTCTCCCGCATTCACATATAAACTGGGATAATTTGTTTGCTGCAAAGACACCCGAGCAGATGCATGATTTTGTGAATACTCTTACTTTCACCCAATTAAAAATCCTGAATGCATGGTTTTTGCTTATGAGCGGAGTGACTGTCCTGTTCACATTTTTAACAATGTTCTGGTTTCCTGCTGTTATTTACGATTCAAAAAATCCTTTCACCGCATTTTGGTTTAATATAGTATTCTTATTCAAAAACTTTTTCGGTTCTATCGGAATATTGGCGTTTTTATTCGCTTTGAATATGTTTATCTCGGCTCTTACTGTTTTGCTTAACATAAATGTAATTCTTTCAATAATCGGACTGGTCATTTCGTTTTATTTCATGACATACTGCTTGGTTTTGATATTCTTGTACTATGACGAAAAAAGAAAAGCATAAAATCATAGCCGTAGTCGGCCCGACTGCATCAGGAAAAAGCAGACTCGCTGTTGAACTCGCCAAAAAGCACAATGGAGAGATTATTTCTGCGGACTCAAGACAGATTTATAAAGAATTCGATATCGCAACCGCAAAACCGTCTGAAGATGAAAAGGCAGGCATAGTCCATCACTTGATAGATATTATTGAACCGACACAGGAATTCACTGTTGCTGATTTTACTGATAGGGCACAACAGCTTATTGAAGACATCGTTTCAAGAAATAAACTCCCGATAATAGCGGGGGGAACAGGTTTATATTTAAGGACTCTCTTGCAAGACTTTGATATACCTCGGGTTGAGCCTAATAAAGAATTGAGAAAAGAACTCGAAACAATAGCCGAATCTGAAGGAGTCGAAGCTGTTTATGATATGTTGGTCGAGCTTGATCCTGTTCTTGCACAGAAAATTCATAAAAATAATTTAGTGAAAATTGTCCGTGCCATTGAAGTTTCAAAAACGCTCAATATGCCGATGTCACAGGCTCAAGGCAGAAAAGAACCGATGTATGATGTTGAGTGGATTGGACTAAACGCCGAAAATAGAGAGTATCTTTATAATCGAATTAATCTAAGAGTCGATGAGATGATTGAAAAAGGGCTGGAACAAGAAGCAAAAAATCTGTTTGAAAAATATGGCGAACTGACTTTGCTGTTAAGTACAATCGGTTATCAGGAGTTTCATGAATACTTTAAAGGACTAATCAGCAAAGAAGAAGTTATTGAGCAGATAAAACAAAACACCAGACACTACGCAAAACGACAGCTCACATGGTTCAGGCAGAACAAGGATATTAAGTGGATGGAAATTGAAGGTTAAATTGGCTTGTCATTGCGAGGCATTGAATGGTGCAATGTTTATCCAATTTTTATCCGAAGCAATCTAGATTACTCGCTGCGCGAACAAGCGGGACGAAAATTATTGCATAACTCAATATTTATCGCCTCGTAATGACGCAGATTTTACATAAACAACACTATCAATTACACTATATCCACAACTTCATCAAGGTTGATTTCAAGACACTTCAACTGTTCACAAGTTGTCTGTCTTTTATCCCAAAGACATGGACGGCAGTCTGAATCGTTTTTTATAGCTTTATAAAAATCACTTTCAGGCAAAAGTTTCTTTTCGTCCGTAGGACCAAAAAGCCCAAGGGTCTTCGTTCCCACTGCAACCCCTATATGCATAGGTGCAGAATCAGAACAGATAAGAACCTCTGCCTTTTTAGCAAGCTTGGCAAAGTCCATGATATTTTTTGTCGTGCCGTATAAATTCATAAATTTAGGACTCAAATGTCCTTGCATAAGCTCTGAAATTTTGTTTATGCATTCTTCATCATCAGGTCCACCAATGAGATAAACTTTTTTTCCTTTTGCGAGTAATTTTTTAATAAGCTCTGTCCAAACCTCAGCGCTCCAGGTTTTTATCATATTTTTTTCAACACTTATCCGACTCACACCCGGATGAATCAAAACGCTGTTCGCCTCTTTGTCCGTATCTTCAACATCAATATGCGGCAACTCTGTAGTTTTGTCCGTAATCGGTGTCACAAGCTCATGATACATAGCTGAAGCATAGCGGTTTTTGTCTAATTTAACCGCTTTTGTTAAAAGCAGTCTACTCAAATAGCCTGTGTCATAGCCATAGCGCTTTTTAATACCTGTCAAAAACAATAATACAGGGATAAGTTTGTTCGAACCGGAAGAAATAACTATATCGAAATTTCCTTTGCCCGCTTCGCTAACAAGTTTTGAAAGCTCAATATATTTGTTGGCTCCTTTGACATCAATCAGAATCACATCGTCAATAAGGTTGGTCAAATCTTTTACACTCTTGCTTCTCGGTTCGAGCGCAAGAGTAATTTCAGCGTCAGGGAATTCTTTTTTTACGCTCTCAATCGCAGGTAAAAAGAGAATCTCGTCTCCAATTCCGCCAAAGTTAATCATTAATATTTTTTTCGGCTTACTCAACTTACTTCACACCTGATTTATTTTTTGCGGTGGGGTAGGGACCCCACCCTACTAGACCTTGCCGCCCCGGGCACGATTTTGGCAATTTATACCAACTGTGTTTTACGGGGTCTCATTGTTATTACATAAAACAAATGTAACATGCTTTACGCTTTTAAAACGGCTTCGTCTGACCTAATTTATTTCTCAAATCTCTGAATCTGGCGATGTCTTCTTGCGCCTTTGAAGATTCTTTGAACACAACTTGAGAAGAAGGATGCACCATCAAAACATAATCCATGTGAATTTCCAGGAAGTTGTATCGTCTTGGAGGCGTGTTTCCGTTTCTTGTGTAGATTTCAACGTTAGTAACAGCAAGGAATCTTCTTTCCTTGTCATTCAAAAGGTCAGTCAGCTCACGGTTTGTGTTTGTGTATTTTGAAACGTGCACTGTACCTTTGACA
>JAVBRY010000093.1:0-2558 GCA_031547505.1 Candidatus Gastranaerophilaceae bacterium
AGGCGGTGAAGCATAAGCTGTTGTTACACGTGACTGTCCCATATCTCTTGCCATTTTTGTGTCGATACCAATTATAGAACCTATAACCAAAAACATCTGTTCACTCGGGTTTATAGTTGTTATTGGAATATTCTTTGTGTAATAAGGTCCTATGGCTTTGACTCTAAATTCACCGGCATTTGCGGAGTTTTCGGAATAGTTGTCATCTCCAATGTGATACATTTCTTTGTCAATAATAATATCAAGCGGGTTTGTCTTTTCAATACCGACAACTATTGGTTTTGCGAGCGCTTGCTCATAAACAGTCAAGGAAAACGGCTTGTATCCGGGCTTATCAACAGACATAATTGTCGGAGAATTGATTTTTGCACCAAGTTCAAACTTTCCCTGCTTGTCAGTTTGCGTCTGATAACCTTTAGATGGAATCGTAATTTTGGCAGCATCAATCGGGTCTCCGCTTCGAGAATCAATTACCTGATTAAAATCCCCAACACCGGCTTTTTCCACGTTACCGCTGATTGCACTATATGACGGAATTCCGCTCAAAAGCACCAAAACTAAAGTGATTATAAAACGCATGGTTATCCCCTACTGCCGTCATGCTGAACTTGTTTCAGCATCTGAACCAATCTTGGATTTTGCTTTTTACTCTGAAGTCAGAAATCAAAGCGTTATCTCCTAAATCATCAGATTCCGGGTCTACTTGGTTGCTCGCACTAAACGGGCTTGCTCCTCCACCTGCGTGGAGTCGACTCTGCCCTCTGCTCGCAGTCCGCAAGCCCGGAATGACAGTTTAATTAGACTCTACATTCTAATAATAGTAAAAATCACAAAAAGAACTATGCCCGAGAAGAGCTACTTCTGATGATAATATTTATTGTCTATTACCTTGCCGCCCCCTCTCCCTAGCCCTCTCCCGTCGGGAGAGGGAAATTTTTCAGTGCAAAGCCTTGTGCTGAGCACAAGAAAAATGGGTGAGGTGGCGAAAGAACAATAAAAAACGAATATAATTATCTCTTAATTTATTTTCTTGCTTCTGTCTGACACCAATTGAGCCTTATCCTCAAGCTCCATAACAATATTAATTATCGAATGCACAATAAGCAGCAGATGCGGTGAAATCTTCGCAGAACGATTGAATTTTATACTTGTTTCGGGATTTTCTTCTTCGTCCGGGGATGGCTTTCTTGTCGTAAATTCTACGCTCGATTCAAGATTAAACCCGGTAGATTCTGCTTTTAATGATTCATGGAACTCTTTTTTAGGAAACTTTTCAGAACAGTTAACTTCTATAGTTAAATCATTATCTTCTTTATATAGCACAACTCTGGTCAACCCAAAGTTCTTGGTCGTAATTAAAATAGTAACAACATTCTCAGAATCGCTGGATTTTTTGTTCTCATCTTCTTCGTACTCAACATTCAACTTGGATCCGTCAGATAACGGCAGCCACGGAAGATACATAAGCAAAAGTGACTTTAAAAGGTTTTGCGGACTGGCGTCCATCGCCGGAATACAGGCATTTATAAGGACAGCCATCTCTTTCAATTGCTGTGTATTAAAAACTCCTGACTGGTTCAATGTAGCAATAAGCTTCGCAAGTTTTTCGTTAGCCTGTTTTCCATTCGTCTGAAGCATTTGCATAAGCCTTGCCATATCGAGAGTTTGAAGCATCAATAGTTCTCTGCTCATTTGCACAGCAGCACCTTGAGGGTTCATCGGTTTCACCAATGTCTCAAGAAGCTCTTTCATTTCTTTTGGAAAATTAAACAAATCCTTTAACAAAAATGACTTATCCATATCACTCAACTGTTTAAGCTGCATCTGAGTGTTAAGGATATCAATCTGCTGAAAAAAGTTCCTCTGCAGATTTTGCATAGTCTCATTAACCATTCTGACACTTTGCTGCTGAAGCTGCTGAAAGTTTTCATTGCTAGCTTTAGTCGGCTGCTGTGCAGGCTGTTTTCCTATGCTGTAGTCGAATGCATTCCTTAAAAATTGTCCGAGGTTTATATCACCCATAATTAATTATCTCAAATTGGCGAATTGTGAACACTAACATTATGAGCTTAATGAAAAATTTTGTAAATACAATGTGAACATGTTCTCGCCCCTTGGGGAGAGAGTAATTTTTCAACGCAAGGTATAACCGAGTGTTAGAAAAATGTGCGAGGGGTCTAAAATATTTTTACCAAAATAACCCCTCACCCGTTTTTAATGCTTTCGCAAAATTGCTCAAGCCAAAAACTTCCCTCTCCCCAAAGGGCGAGGCATTTTATGTAAACTCATTAATACAAAATCAAAAATTATTGTGCGAACTCTTTTCAAAAACTATCCTGCTCTGACCAAGTGCTAAGTTCTTCAAAGAACACATTCCGTTCTCTTTATCGAAAACACCGACACTACCAAGTCTGCTCGCAACAAACTCGTTCAGGTCCTTTGGTGCAATAAAAAGAGCACATTCGCTATTACATTCTTCGTGATTAAATGGACATTTCTTTATCATAATACCAATAATGACAGATTTTTCATGCCTGTTGAATACATAAAGCGGAGTA
>JAVBRY010000054.1:0-4876 GCA_031547505.1 Candidatus Gastranaerophilaceae bacterium
CAAATACCCATGTGGGTTTTACTTGCCCAATGATAATGTTATTTATGTAAAAACCTCGTTGTCATCCCGCTTGTTTGCGCTTGTTTACGAAGTGAGCGAGTACCACCACCCACTGTCATGCCGCACTTGTAACGGGCTTGAGTCGTAGGCGACACAGAAGCCGTACGAATCAGGATACCCGAACGGGTGCATCTGTCCAATTGATCTCGTAAGTTTCAAGCTTTCAAACCTAATTGATAAGATACCGCACAGCATTTAATTAATGATGCCTGTCGATACCTGACTCTGCGGTATGACACTGAGATTATTGAGGTTGTCTGGATTGCTTCACTTACTTCGTGCGTTCGCAATGACACACAATTTACACAAATAACATTATCTACCCCTTAACCAACTATTACCCAAACAGCACATTTACATTTAAAAAAATAAGTTTTATACTAAACAAGAAGATAGAAATTAAAAGTCATATGGGAATGAGGTGCTTATGAAAGACTGGATGAACAACATTAGAGAAATCAAAGACTACCAGATAGCTGTTCTTGGCGTGATAATCGCACTAGGCGCAATTATTTCAACATTCATTCTTGCCAGCGCTGTTATTAATTTCCAAAAACTTCAATCCCAAGCAATCGCCGTAACAGGCTCAGCAAGCCAAAAAGTTACATCCGACTTCGCGACTTGGAGCGCAGGCTTTGAAACAAGAAGCTATAACATAAAATCAGGCTATGCAAAACTCACAACTGACGCTAACGCGATAAAAGAATTTTTAATCCAAAACGGTGTTCAGGAAAAAGATATAATGTTCGACTCTGTGAATAGCTATGCGATGTACAGAAGAACCGCTAACGGCTATGAAACAAATGACGTCGAAGGCTACAGACTCTCCCAAAGTGTAAGAGTAACCTTAAACGATATTAATAAAATTACAAATATCTCAAAAAATGTTTCTTCATTGATAGACAAAGATGTTGAATTGAACTCCAACAACGTTCAGTATTTCGTTTCTAACATCGACGATATAAAAATTCAGGTTCTTGCTGAAGCGACTAAAAACGCAAAAATCCGTGCACAAAGCATGGTAAAAAGCACCAACGGAAAGATCGGCGTTATGAACAGTGCGAGAATGGGTGTGTTCCAAATCGTTCCTGAAAACTCCACAGAAGTTTCCGACTATGGTATAAACGATACACAGTCTATCGAAAAGAAAGTCATTGCTGTAGTTAATGCTACGTTTACTGTCAAATAGGGATGAGGACACAGAAAAAGTCAAAAAATGACAGTTTTTTGAACTTTTTCAAGTCCGACCTTAGAAGTGCTAAGCCCTTGACGGCTGCGAGACAGCCGGCGGCAAGGGCGAAAGCCGGACAATGGGGGCGTAAGAAAAATCAAAGATTTTTCCTCAGCCCCGAAGAATTGAAGAATTAAATAGATTACTCATACGGATAGTGCAAACTAAGTAGTACTATTTTCCATGTATATGTTAGAATAGTTATGAAATTAACCGAAATAATCGAGGGAAAACCCAATGAAAAATAAAATCTTACTGGTTATTATGTCGACTGTGCTGGCTCTTGGGAGCACGTTTGCACTGGCTAATAAATATATCCCATCTAATTTAGCAGCTGAACCTGTGAAACCAAAACAAGAAGAAGTTAAGCCTGTAGAACCTGCTACAACTGAACAGGCAAAGCCTGCTGAAAAAGCAAAAGAAAAACCGGAACCAAAAATCAATGAAGCAGAATATGCACAAACTTCTTCACTTGATATTGTGAATAACCCTAATAAATACCTCGGCAAAAAAGTTAAAATGGGCGCTACTTTCGACAAATTCTCTACTTTAGGCTTGGACTACAAACCTGCATTTAGAGACGGTCAAAAATATATCTCATTCCTGATTAAAAGAGATGATGTGAAAGATCACACTATCCCTCTTTCAGAGATGAAAATATTCGTTTTAAGAACTACAGCTGAAAAATTTATTGATCTTGAATCAGGCGATGTTATTACAATATACGGAAAAGTATTTTCTACCGCGCTGGGTGATCCTTGGGTAGATGTTGATAAATTAGTTATTGTAGAAAAGAAAACAAAACCGACAGACAAAGAAAAAGATAAAGCTAACGAAAATAGCAAAGGCAAAGAATAATTTCAGCTTTGCCGGGCTTTATCAAATCCTTTAATTCGAGTGAGAGCAGATGAGGGTTTATCAGTGACTCAGAATCCTGAATCAGAACTTCCTAAAAACGGTCATTATCTTACAATCCATGGGCATTTTTACCAACCGCCCAGAGAAAATCCATGGCTCGAAGCCATTGAGCAGCAAGATAGTGCACTCCCGTTCCATGATTGGAACGAAAGAATCAATCTGGAATGCTACAACCCTAACTCCGCTTCAAGAATCGTCGACAACAAAAACAAAATTTTAGATATAGTAAGCAACTACTCCTTGATGAGTTTCAACTTCGGCCCGACATTGATGTCTTGGATGGAACAATTTGCTCCGTCTACGTATGAACGGGTCATCAAAGCTGACGTGTTGAGTATAGACAAGTTCTCCGGCCACGGAAACGCCATTGCGCAAGTGTATAACCACATGATTATGCCGTTAGCAAACAAAAAGGATAAAGAAACTCAGGTTATATGGGGCATCAAAGACTTTAAATTTCGATTTGGGCGTGACCCTGAAGGAATGTGGCTTGCTGAAACAGCTGTAGACGACGAAACTCTTTCAGTCTTGGCAGATCATGGTATCAAATACACTATCTTGTCACCGTTTCAAGCTCTGTCATCCCGAAAAATAGGGGATAGAGATTGGCACGACAACAGCTGGGGCAATGTTGACCCTGCAAAACCTTACAGATACTTTATAAAATCCAACCCGAAAAAATATGTGGATTTGTTCTTCTATGACGGTGCAATTTCACGTTCTGTCGCTTTCGACAATATTTTAAAAGACGGAAACATCTTCGCCAAAAGACTTAAAGACGGACTATCAGACTCAAGAGGATATCCTCAGTTAGTCAACATCGCTACTGACGGTGAAAGCTACGGCCACCACACAAAATTCGGCGATATGGCGCTTTCTTATGTTTTAAGAGTCAAAGCAAAAGACGAAGGCTTCACATTAACAAACTACGGCGAATACCTTGAAAAATTCGGTGTTCAATACGAAGCTGAAATCAAACAGGCCTCGTCCTGGAGCTGTTTCCACGGTGTGGGACGATGGAAAGAAGACTGCGGATGCTCTACAGGTGCTCAACAGGGCTGGAACCAGAAATGGAGAAAGCCGCTTCGAGAAGCTTTTGACTATCTTCGTGACGAGTTGATAAAGTTGTATAAAAAAGAAGGTGTAAAATATTTCTCAAAAGATGTTTGGGAAGTTCGTAACGAGTACATTGACGTAATTCTTGACAGAAGCGAGTTAAGTGTCAAAAATTTCCAAAAATCCGTTATGAATCCCGGCTTGAACGATGACGAAATAGCATCAGCTATGAAACTCCTGGAGATTCAACGCCAGGCAATGCTTATGTACACAAGCTGCGGCTGGTTCTTTGCTGACATTTCAGGCATTGAAACAACCCAAATTTTAAAATACGCCGCACGTGCTATGCAGCTAGCTAGCAGCTTTACTAAAAAGAACTTTGAAACCGAATTCCTGAACATATTGGATCAAGCTGAAAGCAACATCAAAAAATACGGCACAGGAAAAGACATCTACGAAGAATTCGTCAAACCGGCAGTCGTCACTATAAAACAGATTGTAAGCTTATACGCAATTTCCGCATTGTATGAGGACTTGGGCGACGAGACTACTTTCTATTCATACAAAATAACCCGAATGCACAACAAAGTGGCATCGAGCGGAAAAAACAACCTCTCTGTCGGACGGATTGAAGTTCAATCCAAAATCACTCTCGAAAAATTCGACATGATGTATGTCCTTTTGAAATTCTCGGGCGAAGACTTCCACTGTGCAATTAAAGAATGTCCGAACGAAGATTACTATGACCAGATTCAGGAAGAATTGATAGATATATTCACAAACAACCCGCTGACAGAGATTATCAGACACCTCGATGATACATTTGGATGTGAATACTACACATTGAAAAATATCTTTATTGAAGAAAGAAGAAAAATCCTCAAACTCCTTCTTCACAATAAAACAAACAAATTCACCACACTTTATAAAGAGATTTATGACGAAGGTAAAGGTTCCATTTATCACTTCAAGAGCCTCGGTCTTGAGGCTCCGAACGAGTTTAAAATCGCAACGGCATATACGTTAAGCCGTGAGTTTAACCTCCTTATGGACAGCTTTGAAAAATATCTCCTGCCAAACGATATCCAAATGGCAATCGACATAAACAACGAAGCCAACAATATCGGAATCAAACTCGACAAGAAGATTGCAAACAATGTGTTCGCACAAAAAATCGACAATGCTGTGTTTGAGCTGGCGAAGAGCCCTGAGATTCACCGAATCGAAATAATCCTCGATTTGTTCAAGTGTATCGAACTCTTGGATTTGAATGTAGATATCTCGGAAGCCCAAGATACATATTACCAGAAGGTTAAGAGCCTGCTTGAAGAGTTTTCAGAACAGCCGGCAGACAGCCACGACGACTATGACAGACGATTTGTACTCTTGCTCTTAGATTTGGGTGATAAATTGAATTTCAACACAAACTTCTTCAAAGAAAATTTTGATAAAATAATGCTGCCTGCGACAAAAGCGGAATAGAAAATACCCCATCTGCTGTTTGACATACCTCAAAATCACGGCTAGAATGATACCAGCTGTAGATTTGCGGCGCAAGCCAGATAACCTTATACGTCATTGCGAGGCAACGCCGAAGCAATCCAGACAATC
>JAVBRY010000046.1:0-3962 GCA_031547505.1 Candidatus Gastranaerophilaceae bacterium
TCCCCACCGCAACAAACCAAACCGGTGAGTTTAAAAGAGATACTGAATACCACAAAGTCTTTGAGAGCGCTGATTTTACGAGATGGGATTTATTGTACGGCAAAGAAGGCAAAGATAATCAAGAAGTCAACGAAAAATACAATAAGCTCGCCCAAAAATACAACCTTGATACAAATGGAATCAACGACTCCGACTCTTCACTGAGACCGTTAATCAAGAAAACCATTGTCATGGCAAAAGCTTGGCAGTACGCACTGACAGGATTGTTTGTCACACTTGGTATAGGCATGGCAAATCAAAAAGCATGGGCCAGCACATCACATGAAGGATTCAAAAGAGACTTCAAAAACGGAGTCTGGAGAAATATCACCCATCCTAAAAATCCTGATTACTTTAATAAAGTCAAAAACATTGAAAAAAATGTACGTCTTTCAGAACAATTCGACGCCATCAAAAAAATTAAAGACAAAAAATATAACTATGGACATGCTGCCAAGAATTTCAAAAATCTGGTAGCAGATTTCATAATTAAACCTATAGGAAACAGCTTCATGCAGTTCTTTGACGGTCAAAATAAAGCCACTTCCATAGTTGGAAAAACTGTCATACTAACAACAGCGCTGGCTACAGTCCTGGCAGCTGCACTTATTATGACAAAAACTTCGGCAAAAAAACATAAAGTCGAAGGCCAAAATTCCAATAGCCCAAAAAACCCAAAAAACCCGAATGAGGTAAAGCAATAGAATGACCGGCGATTTAGTCAAAAAAATGACAATATCTTATAATAACACGGCACAAACACAACAAAATGCCGAGAAGCCGAATGCTGCACAAAATCCAAACAAGCCTGAAGTCCAAAAAAGCCTTGAATACAGTGCAGCATTCCCTCTTTCTTTGCCGGGCACAAAACCTCTCGGGCTCATTCCCCACAGCCCTAACGGATATCTGGTAAGCGAAAATGTTTTCCAATCCATGGGAAGCACAGTAAAATCCTACGGAGATTATGCAAAATATTTCTACAATGCCGGATTCAAAGGAGAAGGTACGGATTATTCCGTAGGCAAAATAAACGACCTTGCTATCAGAGGAGGCAGCTTAGGCATCGCTTGTGTTTTAGCTGCTACTAAAAAATTCCCGATGGCAAAAGGCATGGAGTTTATCGGCTTAGGAACTTGGTTTGCATCTATGGCAGTATGGCCAAAAGTCATGGGCGCACCCATAAAAGCACTTTACGGCGTTGATATTAACCAAAAATATGTTGATTCGTACGGAAGAAGAAAATCCTTCTTCGAAGACCCGCAATACTTACCGTGGGATTTGTACAGACATATCGACATAAATAAAGAATACAACAAAAAAGCTTCTGACTATGGATATCTGAACCAGGTTGGTGACAAACTGGGAATCCCAAGAGACATTGAAAACAGAAACGAAGCAACTCAAGCAAAAATGAAACAAATTGCTATCCAAAGCAACACACTTTGGATGCTCACTGCCGGCGTTATGACGCCTGTTGTTTCTTCTATTGTTGCCGACGCTATACAAAAACCGCTCAGCGATAGTCTTTTAAAGAAAAAAATAAAAACTGAAGAGAATGAGATACAAAAACTCATTGAATCACTTGGCAAAGTTGACAAACTTTTAGACAATCCTGCTACGACTGCAGAAACAATAATGAAAGAGCTGGGAATCAATTCTGATGAAAAATTTACACAAACAATTAATGATTTCTTTGAAAAGAAAACCATTACAGACAACGGTATAGGTGAAAAAAACAATCTGCGTGCAGACGATTTTGAAAAATTAAAGAATCATATCATGGGCAGATATCCGGGTTCTGCTCTGTCAGCTGATATTGAACACGAACTCACATTCATACCGGAAAATGAACAGCAAACAAAATTCATCAGCGTCCATAGAGGTCTTCAGAAGGATCTTCTTGAAGCTTCGAAAAAAGCAACTTCTGAATTCAAAGAAGACCTCTTTAAGGAAAATAATAAACTCATTGAAGATTTAGAAAAATTCTATAAAGAACAAGGTCTTGGAAAAATTGCCGATGACACACCAATGCGTGACATAGCCAACCGATTCAACGAAAATCATAATTTTCAAAATAAGAGTCTTGATACAATATCAAAATTTGAAGACAAAACATTCGGCCAGATAAAAAAAGCTCTTGAAAAAAGGGACTTGACCGCACTGGGCTTTGAAGGATTCGAGAAGTTCACCGGATTAAGAATAGAAAACATCCATGAGGCTGTCGAAGAAGCTAACTATTGGAAACGTGACGGGCTCATAAAAGTAGGAGATAAAGTTTTAAAAGATTCTTTATCAAGCCAAATACAAATCGAATTGGAAAATAAAATCAAAAATGCTCCGGAAGTTATAGAGGAGCTGTCTAAAAAAATGGTAACTGCTGCAGATCCAATTATTGAAAAACACAGACTGTATAGAATCAATATCCCAAAAATCAAACAAATTATCAATATCGCAGAAATACAGATGCATCTTGATGCAAAAGTTGAAAAATACGCAAAAGCCACAATCAAAGACATTTCAGGATCCTTAACAGCTGACAACTGGAGTAAATTCCCTCAAAGATATCTGAAAGCAATGGGTTTCAGCCAAAAAGACCTCGACGGAATGGCGAAGATAGATTCAACTTCTGCCAGCAAAATAGTTGTTCAAAGAATCACCGCATTAGCAAAAGATCCTAAAGCATACGATAAAGCGGTCAAAGAGATGTCCGAATGCGCTAAAGAAATTCTCCCGGGAGAATTTAAAGCTATACAAAACCTCCTCAATACTTATGGCAAAATCAAAAGTGTATTAAACAAAATAATTAAGAACGGAGCACCTTGCGAAAGACTGCGTGCAGGCATAGACATGGCATACGACCTTATGATAACTCAGACTAAAAATAAGGGCGCAAACACCATAAACTCACTAGGACGTCCGATAAAAGCGCTTGATGCTTGCAGTACAGTAGACAAATTTGTTGAAACTATCCTGGGTAAAGATGCAGCTGAATATCAGGGAAAACTAAATGATAGAACATACCAACAATACTATATTAAAAATAATTCTTCGCTTAAGAAAGATGTTTCGAGAATAGAACCTTTTAGAGGCATGTCATACAAAAAAGCAAAAGAAGTTCTGACCGAATATTTAGAACATTCGATAATATGCAACGCTGACATCAACAACGCAACGACAAGATTCGAAAGCGTTCCCAAAGGCATGAGTGAAAGTTTCAAAAACTCTGAAAGCATGAATCGAGCTGTTTATGACTTCTTCTACAGCCCGTTCAATAAAAATACAACTAAAAACATGCCAAAAGAACTCGTTAAGCAAATGGAACACTATTCCAAAGAAATGGCTTATATATTCTCAATGACTGAAAATAAAATCCTGCACGAAAGTCAGTTAAAACTCTTCCGTACTGAAGTGTGTGAATTTTTGGACAAAGTTAAAGATATCTCTACACTGAACAAAGCAGAAAAAGATGGATTACCAGGAAAACTTGACTATATCGAAAGCTTTATAAAAGACGCTACCAAAAATGAACCTTGGCAAGACGAAATGAAAAAAGAGCTTGGCAAAATAAGAACCATTATTGCCGACGGAAATGTAGGCAATCATAACATTAACAATTCCAAAAATTTATTCAACGGAAATCTATTCGAAACCGCCAACAAACACATATCCCCGAAGCAAGGCAAAGCTGTACATCAATTATTCATAGATGCCGCAAGAGAGCAACGTTCAAAGAATAAATGGACAAAACTCGTATGGGGACTGTTCGCCGGAACTACCGCATTGTCTGCAGTAGTTATCGCATTAATGGGCAGAACAAACTACTTCAACAGAGATGTCTACGCGTTGAAAGGAGGAAATAATGCAAATAAACAACAATAACCTCCTCCATAAAATCGCGTTCAAAGCGTCTTTAATGAATTCCA
>JAVBRY010000008.1:0-4404 GCA_031547505.1 Candidatus Gastranaerophilaceae bacterium
GAAGAGACGGATTTGGTTTGTGTAAAAGTTCCCGTGTTCTCGTTCCAGAAATTGAACCGTATCGACCCTGCGTTAGCACCTGAAATGAAATCAACGGGTGAGGTTCTTGGGGTAGATAAGACATTTGATAATGCACTGTTGAAAGGCTTCCTTGCTGCAGGCTATACATTCCCTGACAGACGAGGAAATATCCTGTTGTCACTCAATGACAACAACAAAAAAGAGTCTGTAGAGCTTGCAAAATCGCTTGTGGACTTAGGATTCAGAATTGTTGCGACAACAGGAACGCACAAATATCTCAAAGAACACGGCATAGATTCAAAAGAAATTGAAAACTTCGATATAGAGAAGATTCAAGAAGATATGAAAAAGAAACAGCTTTCGTTCGTAATCAACACACCTACGACGAACGCAAACTCTGCCCGTGTGGGTTCTGAGAACAGAGGATTTATGATTCGTACGATTGCCGAGATGTACTCGACTCCTTGTTTCACGTCGATAGATACAGCGTATGCATATCTTCGAGCACTGAAATACTTTGTGTCAAAACCGAGTATTACATACGACAGCATAGATAAGCACAGAGGACAAAAAGTGCTTGTTAATAATTAAGTATAAAAAGAGCGGGCATTAAGTCCGCTCTTTTCATATACAAAAAATTTGAAATTAACAGGCGTTTTTAGTAGAATTAAATATAAGGTTATCAAGGATAGAAGTTGGAAATCGTGCCGCCTAAAAGTATGAAATTTACAATTGACGAAATTGTTAAGGCTACTGATGCAGTGATTTTAAAATGCCAAAACAATTCCGGACTTTTCACTGTTTCCACTGATTCTCGGACTATTGAGTATAACGAAATTTACCTTCCGCTAAAAGGCCCGAATTTTGACGGGCATGATTATATTGCGGATGCTATGGAAAAAGGCGCAAGAGGCTTTTTTACCAGCAGCAAAAGAAAAAAACACGAGAACGCAAAATTCATTTTATATGTAAAAGATACCTTAAAAGCATATTTGAAACTGGCTTTATATTGTAAAAGAAAAATTAGCCCCATCACTGTCGCAATTACAGGCAGCTCAGGCAAAACCACAACAAAAGAAATGATGGCACACGCTCTGGCTGAACAATACAAGGTGCATAAATCAGAGCTCAACTATAACAACGAAATCGGACTGTGCAAGACAATACTTTCTATGCCTGAAGATACCGAAGTTCTTGTCTTGGAGATGGGAATGAGAGGGTTGGGAGAAATTGAACTCCTGTCAAAATACTCCGAACCGGATGTCGCTGTTATTGTAAACACAGGTACAGCACACATTGGCAGACTGGGTAGTGTTGAAAATATAGCAAAAGCAAAGTGCGAAATAAGCAAACATCTCCATAAAGAAGGTCTTTTGATAGCCGATGATACAAAACTCATCTGCAACGGCAACACATATAAGGGGCGCACTATATATGCGGGATTGAATTCAATGAACCTTCAAATACTTTCGAAAACTGTAGATTCGTCAGAATTCGAATACAAAAATCACCGCTACCACTTGGATGTAGAGGGTGAATATAATATTGCAAATGCTGTTTTCGTTATCGAAGCAGGTTTAAGACTGGGCGTGTCAGTTAAGAAAATTGCTAAAGGACTCGCTAAATACCGCCCAATAGAAAAAAGGTGGGAAGTCGAAAAAATCAAAGGGTACAAAGTAATCAACGACAGCTATAACGCCAATCCCGAATCTGTAAAAGCAGCGTTGAGTACCTTCTTGGATTTGTATGACGGGGATAAACTTGTGGTTTTGGGAGATATGGGCGAACTGGGTTTAGACGAAATCAAATACCACGAAGAAATCGGAACATTCTTAAACAATTATGTCGAATCCAGATACAAAATAAATCTCATAACTGTAGGTAAATTGTCTGAAAATATAGCGAAGACAACAAAAATCGAATCTAAGAGTTTCGATTCAAATGAAAATGTAGCAAAATACATAATTGAAAATATCCCTGAAAGTACTACAATACTATTTAAGGCTTCACGTTCTATGAAGTTCGAAGAGATAATTGAGGAGTTAAAAAAATAAATGATTCTTGTTCCGGTTGCTGCACTGATAGCGTTTGTATTGTCCTTGCTTTTGGGTGTTGCGTATATAGATTTCTTGAAGAAAAAAATGTACAACCAGTTCATACTGGAAGATGCGCCTGAAAACCATGCCCAAAAAAGCGGTACACCAACTACGGGCGGAATTTTTATCGTTGTGGCTTCACTTATTGCGGCGACGATTGCTCTGTTTATGGCGGAAAAGACGTCAGCGGGTGCGTTTATACTCCTCATAACTTATGTTTTCTATATGTTTGCAGGTTTTCAAGACGATATACAAAAAATTGAAAAACATCAGAACAAAGGTATTTCAGCCGGAGGCAAGCTGTTTTTACAAATAGCTATTGCGGTTTTACCTGTTTTATTTGTGACAATGAGCGGAAGAACATTTGTTACATTCGGTGATTATACGTTTAATCTTGGGTATTTCTATCCGATATTCGGCGTGTTTTTGATTGCGGGTGTTTCTAATGCCGTGAATTTAACAGACGGCCTCGACGGGCTTGCTGCTTCGAATATGGTCATAGCATTAGGTGCTTTGATGTGTATAAACCTCATTATGGGAAATATAGATATCGCAATAATCTGTGCAGCCATAGCAGGGGCTTGCTTAGGATTTTTGTATTTCAACAAGCATCCGGCAAAAGTCTTTATGGGCGACACAGGTTCGTTGGCTCTTGGTGGCGTCTTAGGAACAATAGCAGTTATGGGTAAGTTCGAATTGTGGCTCATCCCTATCGGGTTTGTATTTTTATGCGAGACGCTTTCTGTTATTTTGCAGGTTGCAAGCTTCAAGTTGACAGGCAAAAGAATCTTCAAAATGTCCCCCCTTCACCACCACTTTGAGTTGATGGGGTGGAAAGAGACGAAAGTCGTTGCGGTGTTTTCGCTCGTATCATTTTTATTCTGTGCCTCAGCGGTATACCTGTTTTGGGTTATGAATACATAGTAAACATAGAAAGTGGTCTTTGAAGTGAAAAAGCTATTTGTCTTAATGTCGATTATTACATTGCTATGCTCTGCAGCTTGGGCAGAACCTGTTATGACTGTATCTAATGTAGTTACTGTTGATGAGTATAGAAATATCCCACAATCAGAAAAAGAATTTAAAAAAATTAATTCTCAATCAGTGACAGACAGTTTAGGTAATAGTTATACTTTCTTAATTCAAGAAAACAGCTCCGGACCAATTTTACTTGTAAAGAAATCCGAATCAGGAAAAATACAATGGACTGATACTTTAGAACCAGGAAGTCATTTAATTAATTTAAATGCCAAAAAGAAAGAATTTGCTAATCTTAAAGCCAACAAGTACGGTGTTTCTTTTACAGTAAATTCCCAACCGAAACAAATCCTCAGTACTTTAGATCCATACTATATTAAAGGCGAATTTAAAATAGACGCAAATGGAAATTTGATAGAATCTATGGGCTATTTTAGCGATTATCCTCATGTCATTACTTCTGATTTTATAGTCAATGGACAACGATATTTTGTAATGAGAAATGAAAGCATGGCTCCTTTTTGGGGGGCAAGCAGGAATGTCTTATATCGACTTAATGGCAACAATTTAAAATTTGTTGCTTACTTAATAACTTCTAAACCAAACGTATGGCAAAAATTAAAAATTAAGAACTCTCAAGTTATAATGGATTTTAATGGCCAAGAAGTAATTTTTGACTCTGTTGCTCAAAAAGTTAAAATGAGAAACCCCATAGCAAATCTTGCAAGAAAATGGCATAATTTTTATTGGGTTTTTATAAAAAGTGACGATACAAGCAATCCTCACGATGGAGAGAATAAAATAATTCCTCTTAAAACTGGAGACATAAAGGTCAATCGTTCAACAATAATCAGTGAAGAAGCAGAAAGAACTATTAATTTATCTCTAAAAGGAGATAAATCTGCTTCCGGAAAACTTGTGACGGATACTCATTTTTTAGGAAATGTTTTACAAATTCAAAAAGATAGCAAAGGTAATAAATATATAATAGTATCAGCGCAAAATCACCCCAAAACAAACTATATTATACTGAAAGTTTCATATTCTAATACTCTTGAATGGATACACGGGCTAAATGATGATATTGTAAATCCACAATTTAATACAGAGAATGGAGGCGTATATCTTAGTTTTCATAAAACCTCAAAATCCAGAAAAAGACTTTATAATTCTAATAAGGTCTTCATTAACGATAATGGAGACATTAGAGATAATTTCAAAGTTATTGACTCATTTGGAGGTCACAGAATTGTCCTTTTTAAATATAAAGACCAAGAATACATTATAATTACAGTGGCTCATGGGGTTC
>JAVBRY010000089.1:0-9834 GCA_031547505.1 Candidatus Gastranaerophilaceae bacterium
AAAGAAGTAGATCAAGAAGACTGTGACGGAATGGTATGGATTGCAAGAGAATTAAAAAAAGATTTAGCAAAAATAGGAAGCAAATACCTTATATTTGAAATAACAAACACAAAATCTCTCCACCCTGAAAGATACATATCAGGAAACATCTATGATTATGACGAGAAAAGAATAGTCATAAAGCATCACTTTGAAGAATCAGAAGAATCAGCTGCATATCTCGCAAAAACATATTACGATGATGAATTCACACAGCATATTTATAAAGAGCTCACGAACCCAACCAAAGCAACCTTTGCAAAGCTTGGAAAAGTTGAAAGTACCGAAAATGATTATGAAAAAGAAGGCCGCAGGGTATTATTCGGTCCAAATCCTCAATATACATACGAAAACCTTTATAATAAAATAAAATCCAAATACATAGGCAAAAACCCGGAAGATCTTGAAGAAGCATTCATAGAACTTCGTTTCCCTTCTACTTTTCCTGTCAGATAATGTTTGCTTGTACAGTTTACACTAATTAAGAATTTATATTACAATTTTTTAAGCTGCTAGCAACTTTTTAGCTTTACGTGTTTTATATAAACAGATTATCCCCAAAAATAAAGCATGCTCTGCTGCAAATTTCGGCCGAAACTCCGAAACAGATATTGCGGCGGATAGAAGGTGTGTTGTGCAGATTATTGTCTCCAGCAAAAAAATGAAAGACTGTATCAACTGGATAGGCGCTAACGTGAATTCTCCCGAACAGCGTCTGATTGCCGGTGTTACTGCGCTGGCGACTCAGCCTATTATTGACTACAAAAACAAAAACGTGGATGAGGATACACGTATGATTTCTGTTGCACGCACACTGGCTAAAATCATTGCGGGGACAATCGTTGGGGTAATCGTAAGAAAAGGAGCTATCGCAGCAGCGAATAAGTATTCGGGGTGTAAAGCGGAAGTAGACGGACTAACGGACATAATCAAAGAACTGAAACCAAAGAAAGGAAGCCTATTCTCGCCTGTAACCAAAAAAATACAGGAAAAAGTTGTCGGTAAAATGACACAAAAAGAGTTCAACGAACTATGGCAAAACTATGTAAAAGCGTTAGGAACATTCATTGCTACAGGTGCTATGGTGTTTACTAACTTTGCAATTGATGCACCTTTAACAAGACTCTTGACTCGTCAATTCCACAAACATATAACAAAAAAACCTATTTCTAAGGATAATCAAAAAGAAAACAAAAAAACAGAAGGCAACTTGGTAAGCCTTCTCGCCAACCAAACTAAAGAAAATAATCCAAAAACAGCAGGAGGTAAATCATGATAAAAAACCTCCTCACCAAAATCTGGAATGGATACAGCCACGATCCGGGTAGAGCTCTCATACACACCGGGGCTCTCGGGTGGATATTGTGTTCTGATGCACAAGTAACTGTCATTGCAACTGATAAAAAAATAAATAAGAAAGAAAAGAGATTCCTGCTCCCTCAAGAAATATTCGACGGCTTAACAAACGTATTTTTGTACTACACAATAAGTGCAGGTATCAAAAAGAGTGGAGATAGACTCATTGCAAAAGGTAAGTTAATGACCGATGAGATGGCCGACGTTATTATGAAACTAAAACCCGAAAGTACAACTATCAAAGTAGCAGTTGATGGCTTAACTGAATCTCTATTGCACAAGAAAAAAATCACACCCAAAGAAGCTAAAAAACCTATTTGGGCTATTATTAACAACTATAAAAATACAGAAATATATAACACAAAATGGGATAATGCCAAAAGAACAATTTTCGATACAAAAATGTACAATGCCAAAATAAATTTGAATAGCTTTAAAAGTGGCTTAAGCGTTGTTACAGCTGTTATTGCTTCGGTGATAGCTTCTAATATTATTACTCCTATTGTAAGAAACAAGATTGCCAGCGTTTATCAACAGAAAAAGAGACTGGACAATATTAATGAAAATTCAAAAATAAGCATTGATAGGCCTATTTCGCCTGCTTTCAGTGTTTTCAAATCTTCAGGTAACATGAAAATATAATAATTTTGGCCGTTCCGGGCATAAAATTGTGTATGTAACAAAGGTACAAGTTTTACGGAATCTCATAACTATATCCAAAGTATAAAACTGAGCATTACCCATGTGGGTGTTGACTTTTTGATGCATGGTTGATATAAAGAACATGTAAAGTTGTATCTAAAATAAGAAGAAGTATAAGAAAAGAGAGTATGTTATGAAGATAGCACCTGTGACAGGTTATTCTGCCTATTCAAAGCAATCTCAGGCTGCAAAAAATAATAAACAAAACCCTTCTTTTGATGGCTGGAAAGATGTTCTTCGTGTTGCAGGAGAACTTTTAAGTGATTCTAAACCAGCTGTAAAGAGAGCTCTTACTCAAGAAGAAAGAAAGACTCTTCATGAACTGGCTTATGATTCATCAGGGCTGATACGATCTCTAAACCAAGCACCCGGTGAGGCAGGTACAGTCCAAAAATATTATGAGTTTCTTGAGAAAGTAGCGATAGCTAAAACAGAAGCAAAAGCTGCCGGAAGAAGCACATACACTATCGAGTTCGGCTAAAATATTTTTGAATAAAAAAGGCGGAATATATTCCGCCTTTTTTATTTTTCAATTTTTCACAAAAGTATTTCAAACTCCTTATTTTATGAGATAATTTTTCTAGAGGTAGGATGGGCATTCTTGTCCAACAATACACAAAACGTCATCCCGCACTTGCGGATTGCGAGCAGAGGGCAGAGTCGACCTCACGCAGGTGAGGGAGTGAGCCCGTTTAGCGCGAGCAACCAAGCGGATGCGGGATCTGAACACACATCGGAGTGAGCTTTTCACTCTGAAACGCAGAAAAAAAGAAACCAACAATGATCATCAGATAGCGGGTCAAGCCCGCTATGACAGAGTATAATAAAAAAGAGGAAGAAAATCATGATAAAAGTCGGTGTTGTCGGAGCAATGGGCAAAATGGGCAAAGAGGTAATCAATGCCATTTTAAGCGCTGAGGATACGGAACTCGTCACAGCAGTCGATGTGAATAATGTTGACGGTCAGGTTTGCGGCGAGGTCAGAATCGTCGGCGACCTAAAGTCTGCTATTGAAATGAACAGACCGGATGTTATGGTCGATTTCACCCAGCCAAAGTTCGTCTACGAGAACGCAATCCTTTGCCTTAACAACGGTGTCAGACCTGTGATAGGCACAACTGGACTTTCTGACGAGCAGATTTCTGAGTTGGAAAAACTCTCAAAAGAAAAAGGCTTGGGCTGTCTTATCGCTCCTAATTTTTCAACAGGTGCGATACTAATGATGAGATTTGCACAACAGGCGGCAAAGTTCTTCGATAATGCTGAGATTATCGAACTTCACCACAACCAGAAAAAAGACGCACCATCAGGTACAGCGATTAAGACTGCTTTGATGATGTCAGAGGCCAAAGGTGACAATGCAACTTTTGAAAAAGGAAACTGCGAAGAAGTAGAAACTATCCAAGGTGCAAGAGGCAGTAAATCATACTCGGATATAAGAATCCATTCCGTAAGAATGCCCGGATACATCGCTTCTCAGGAAGTCATCTGCGGCTCATCAGGACAAATCTTGACCATACGCCACGACTCAATGGACAGACAATGCTATATGTCAGGCGTGCTTTTGGCAGTGAGATATGTAGCAGTTAACAATAACTTTATCTATGGATTAGAAAAAATAATGTAAAATTCTGTCATTGCACTTGCTCGCATAGCGGAGATAGCGAAGCAATCCAGACAACCGAAAATAGAACATAATGTATGAGATCCCGTAAAACACGCTTATAATGTTATCCATAGAATAAGCCCGGGACGGCAAAATTTAATAAGTTTGCCATGAAGAAAAAAGGAAGACAAAATGAAAAAACCAAACATAGCTGTACTAGGTGCTACCGGGGTAGTCGGAAGAGAAATCTTAAAAATATTAGTTGAGAACAATGTTCAATACAACGAAATAAAATTCTTGGCGAGCGCAAGAAGCGCCGGCAAGACAATAGAATTCAACGGCAAAGAACACACAATAGTCGAAGCGACTCCGGAAGCTTTTGAGGGAGTAAATATCGTTTTGGCTTCAGCCGGCGGAGAAACATCTAAAAAACTTGCTCCTGAGGCAGTAAAAAGAGGTGCCGTGTTTATCGACAACTCCAGCGCTTTTCGTATGGATAAAGACGCTCCGTTGGTTATCGTGGGCGTAAACCACGACGATATCAAAAATCACAAAGGCATTCTGCCTAACCCGAACTGCTCAACCTCACAGCTGATGCTTGTTTTGAAACCTTTGCATGATTATGCAAAAATCAAAAGGGTTATTGTTAGTACTTATCAAGCGGTTTCAGGTGCAGGGATTGAAGCTATCAATGAGTTGAGAGAGAACACAATCGCTGCAACCGAAGGCAAACCGTTTAAAAATGAAAAATTCAAAAAACCGATTGCTTATAACGTAATCCCTCAAATCGATTCGTTCTGTGACAACGGCTACACAAAAGAAGAAATGAAGGTCACACTTGAAACAAGAAAAATTCTTCACCTTGATGATTCGGTGCCGATTTCTTGTACAGCGGTGAGAGTACCTGTTTTCCACGGACACTCAGAAGCCGTTACAATCGAATTTGAAAAAGATATTACTCCGCAAAAAGCAAGAGAACTTTTAGAAAATGCTTGGGGCGTAGAGGTTATGGACGATATTGAAAACTATGTCTTCCCGACCCCGCTTGATGCAGCAGGAAAAAACCCTGTCTATGTCGGCAGAATCAGAAAAAATATTGCTTTTGATAACGCAATCGACCTTTGGTGTGTTGCTGACAACATCAGAATCGGCGCAGCTTTGAATGCTGTCCGTATCGCTGAAAAAGTTATTGAGATGCAGTTGTTTTAGTAACCGATATCGCCGTTCCGGGCGATATATATAAAATGAATCATCAAACGTATTTTACGGAATCTCATACAAGCATAAATGAGACCCCGTAAAACTCAAATAAAACCAAATCAAATACCACATGCCCGGAGCTGCACAATTTGTAAAATATGGAAAATACAACACTTACACTCAACGATTTTGATTACAATCTGCCTGAGGAACTTATTGCTCAGACACCCAGCCAAAAACGTGAAAATTCCAGAATGCTTGTGCTTAATAGAAATGACAAGAGCATCTCGCACAAACATTTCTATGATATCTGTGACTACTTTGACGAGAATGATGTCCTTGTGTTGAATAATACAAAGGTCATTCCGGCAAGGCTTTTCGGCTGCAAAGAAACCGGCGCTTTGATAGAAGTTTTTTTATTGAAAAATATTGAAGAGAACATCTGGCAGGCACTTTTAAACCCATCTAAAAGAATAAAAGACGGCACAGAAATAAAAATCTCTGACGAGCTTTCCGCAAAAGCTCTTTCAAAAGAAGAAGACGGCAAGTGGCTCATTGAGCTTATTTTTGAAGGAAACTTCTATGAAATATTGGACAGGATAGGCAACATACCTCTTCCCCCATATATAGAGAGGACTATGACGGACACTGAGCTGAAATCTCTTGACTACGATAGATATCAGACTGTCTTTGCTAAAAAAGAAGGCTCTGTTGCAGCTCCGACTGCGGGTTTGCATTTCACACCCGAGATATTAGAAACATTAAAAGCCAAGGGCGTTCAGATTTGTTATGTGACTTTAAATGTTGGCCTGGGTACATTTAAACACGTCAAAGCCGAGAATATCTTAGAGCACAAAATGGACTCAGAGGAGTTTGAAATTTCAAAAGAAACCGCCGACATAATAAACAAAGCAAAAGCAGCAGGAAAAAGAATCACAGCCGTCGGCACAACCTCCGTCCGAACGCTCGAGACCTGCATGAAAAAACATGGTGAAATAAAAGAAGTAAAAGATGATTCGACATTGTTTATTTATCCCGGGTTCGAATTCAACGTCATAGACCGACTCTTAACAAATTTCCATCTGCCTAAATCAACCCTGATAATGCTTGTGAGCGCACTTGCAGGAAAAGACCAAGTTTTTAATGCATACGAAGAAGCCATAAAAGAAAAATACCGTTTTTACAGCTACGGCGACTGTATGTTAGTAGAGTAATATTGACTGCTATAAGTATGACATCACCTGTATACTCCACATTAATATAACTTAATTAAGAATGTAAAAACTATTTTATCCTGTTCTGACGGCGGGCATGGTCAATTGTAAATCTTATTTTACATTATCATTGTTGATGTCATGGTGTTCTCTTTGTATGATTGACCTTAATGAAACGTTGGAAGGGGTGATGGCAAAAGATAAAAAGGACAAAGGGTAACTTCAGCGGAAGGTTGCTAATCAGAACAAGATTAGGAAAAAACGGAGAATCTGGAAAAAGAACTTCGAAAAAACTAAACAGGACCAAAGGGGAAGTGAACCGATTAGGGATTAACAAAAAATTAGGAAACAAAATAAAGATTTTAAAAAGGTAATTAACAAAATTAAATGAATTAGAAATTTGGGGGCTATAAGCCTTGGGGAGATTAGGGATTAGTTTAAATTAAGAAGAATAGATGGAATGTTTGTATAAGTTCTGCAAAAGGCAGAACTTTTTTATTTTTAATTTGCGAAGTGTGAACCGGCTTGCACGCCCAAACGTCACCCCGCTGCGTGATTATTATCGGGTAAAATACTTGTGTCTTGAATTACCGGCAGTTCGGCAAAAGTGTGGTTTTGCCTCACAGGACGTGCTCGCTCGCTATGCTCGACTCTGCACTTGCCGGAATCCGCCTGAGCGGAGTCTAAAAACTATTTCTTCAAAATCAAAGTAGCAAACCCATTCGCCTCAACATCAAATTGCTTGTATTCTCTTAATTTTTCTTCAAAAGCATTTGCAACAAAAATCTTCTTATGAGGCAAAGAAGTCGCAAAATCGAGCTTCTGTGCAGTATCTGTTTTATTAACAAACCTAATAACCAAATCATTTTCTGCATTTGTTTTCACTGCATTGACCAAGATGTTTTTGTTGCTTTGGCTAAAAAATTGTCCAAAATCAAAACTTGAAAACACTCCCATCGTGCATCCATAGAACTTTTCAGACAATTCAAACATCTTATCCGTGTCTTTGTTCAAAACAATCGCAAATCGTGCATGATTTTGCCCTATCATCTGTAACTCAGGCGTTGGCAATGGAGGTCCTGCAGGAGTTCCTCTGGTTGGATTTTGTGGGTTTGAAATTGTTCCCGTTGCTCGAAGTAAAGTAATCATCAAATTATTCTGAAGCACTTCATATTCTTGCAAACCTTCTGTTATAACACCCAAATTCTGTGCACTGACAAACTTCTGCATAGGTGCAATATTGTATTTCAACTCCTTGCCCTTTGGCGCAGGGAGGAATTTGTAGATATCATAATCAGGATCAAACTTCCTCTTCACAATGCCCACAAGGTCATCTGAAACAGTCTGCCTTACTGGTTTTTCAAGATTAAACTCAACCTGCAAAATATGGTCTGTCGATTTGTTTTCCCAATCCAAATTAAACTCCAAAAACTCAGACTGATTCTCGAGTGAAATAGTCATCTCGATTTTGTGTTTGCTGAGAGTCTTTGAACGACCGTCAGCTGTAGACTTCTTCGGAATATCAATCTCAAGATTCAATTTTAAAGCAGAGCGGATTCTTCCTTTTTCTTCAATTTTAGAATCAATAACTTTTGCGTTGATTTTTTTGTCCTTTATTAAAGCACCGAAACTATAACTATCACCGATATCCGCACGATCAATAATTTTTATAAAATCTGCATACTCTTTCTTTTTCACCTTATCAACAAGAGTAATTTTTTTGTTCTTCACATACAGTGCAATTTTGTCGTTCTCGATAGAGTTTTTTGTAACCTTTAACGAAGATTCGACAGTGACATTGTCCTTATTCAACTTAGTGACCGAAAACGGCTTCAGATTTTTCACATCAACAAGATATTCATATATGTCTGTGTAGTCCTCAGTTATCGGAACATCGTGGATGTTGTAGACTTTTTTTATCGGGAATCCTTTTGTCTTGCCGATTAATTGACCGTCAAATTTTGATAATGTTCTGACTTTTACCGCTCCGCTGTATTCGTAATTTGAAAGATTGGTTACATTGAGTGCCGTAAAATCACACCCATCAGCTACCACAGAGCATTTCACCGACTTGTTAATCTGTGCAACCTTCTCATATCTGGTGAGGTTCTCTCTGTGGATATCATCTATGCCGCACCCGTAGATGCTGTCGTGGGCTTGGTTTTTGATAAGAGTTTTGTAGGCATAATCCATCAGTGCCTGATAATTTTTAGTCTGACCCAGATACGAATATATCGCCTGCATAGGCTCGGTGACTCTCGACAATTCCCACTGCAATCTCGAATTATGCTGTTTCAAATCCCGTCTTGAAGAAAACACACCCGGCAGAATAAAATCCTTTGAACAGTCTCTTTGCTCTTCCGTTACCTGCTTCTCGAATTTTACATTCTTATAGTATTCAAACGGTGTTGTCAGAACTATTTTGTAATCTTCAAGGTGCTTGTTCACCTCATTGATCTGTTTTTGCAGATTATCCGCTAACGCAAGATGGTCACCGCCTAGTGGCAGAAGGATTTTGTCTGAACTGACTTTTGCAATTATATCCAGTTCTTTTTTCAAAGACTTCGCAATCGTTTCGGCAGGCAGATTGTGAGAAAAATAATCCCTAAAATATCCGCGAATAAGGTAGGTGGATTTTAGTCCGTTAAAAATAAACTCGGACGGCTGCTTCCCACACCCTCGCCAAAAAATTCCGTAATCCAGTCCAAAATATTTCACAACCTCAGGCAGCTGCGCACTGTGTCCGAATGTGTCTGCGTGGTATGCAATAAAATCCTTGCAGCCAAACTCTTTTGATTTTTTAAAACCGATTTGAAGATTTCTGATTAACGACTCTGAGCCCACCAAAAAACTGTCCGTAGAACAATAATATGGTCCGACAAAAAGCTTTTTTTGTTTAATAAATTTTTTTATGAGTTCTTCATTTTCGGGCCTGATTTGAAAATAATCCTCCATCGCAGCAGTCTGACCGTCAAAATAAAAACTCGAAATCTCGTTCCTTTTGAGCTTCTCTAAAATGTCGTCAACAACATCAACAAGCCGAACACGAAAATCCTCGTATGCCCTGTACCATTCTCTATCCCAATGTGTGTGTGCATATGCGTAAACTGTTTTTTTCATTACTCTATATTAGGATTTTTTAGAGGGAAGGTCAATTGTTTACCGAAAGCTTTTATCCGAATAATGCTAACTTATCTTCAAATGTAGGAAAGTCTTCGGGTGATTTACTTGAATACAAATACTCCACACCATATTTTTTTAATAGATATTTAGTCCAGTTATCTGTTTCTGAGTCTTTATTTGAAAAAACAATTTTATCATCTTTTTCTTCACAGGTTCCATTAAAAGGCTCTGCGCAATAAAACAGTCTAAGATAATTACTTTTTTCCATATCAAGATTTGGATTAACTATTAGTTTGCCATCTTTTTTTAAGTGTTTATTAATACTTGAATTTTGAACTAAAAAAATTCCTCTAAAATTAGGCTGAATATTATAATTATTACTTATTTTCATGAAAATTCCCTCTTAATTTATTATGCTTATTATAAAACTTGTGAAAATATAATTTGATAGTGAGATGCTAGCCAATTTACAAAAATTATCAATCAAAATTGCAACGATCAACATAGTCCCCTCCTGTCATGCTGAAGCGTCAGGCTTCGCCAGTAGATTTAATTTTTAGTATTCAGCATCTTGCCATTTAAGTTTGAAAGCTT
>JAVBRY010000109.1:0-5183 GCA_031547505.1 Candidatus Gastranaerophilaceae bacterium
TAATACCAATATGGTCAGATTTAATATCTATAGTGACATTTTTAATATCATTATTAAACGGCTTCAAATCGATTATAACTCTATATTTTCCGTCCTCCTCAAAAGTCTGAACGACAGGGTCGTTCGCTGGAAGCATCACCCTAACACCGACTGGTATTGATTCCATATCCTTAAACATTTTGTCCTGCTCCTTGATAACATTATCAATATCCGGAATAGGACTATGCGAGAACGGGCACTCTCTTTTTGCGTGATGCAGTACGCAATATGTTGCAAGATAGCAGCCAAAAAATACTGCAAGCGTTATAAAAACAAATTTCACCCAGCTCTCCTTGCAGCCTGTTTGTTTGTTGTGTTCACCTTTATGTTCATTCATGTTTTTGCCCATGACGATTCTCCTTTTTAAAGTCCAAGGAAACATTTTACGCAACATTAGAAAAAATAAATATTGGCAAGTCAGCTATATTTTGGTGCAGTAGTAACTGCACCCTACCTGTTCACTAATAAAAGATTTCTTACTCATTCAGGACATAGCTTATTGCCGCAACTCACTATTTGCTTATAACCCTCACACCCGTAGATTAGCGTTGATTCGTGAGGCCATTTTGCGGCGCCAACCCGGTTGCTACGGCTCTTTCCTCGCCCGCTACGCGAACAAGCGAAAAGAAGGCTGTCTTGAATTATTTGCAGTTCAATAGCTTAGGACATCATTGCGCTTTTACTTCATAAAAGCTTCATTCAGCAAGCTTTTTCACTAGGACGAACTCGCTCGCCCTATGGGCTCGACTCCGTTCTAGCAAAAATAGCTCCTGTGGTGCTCGGCAATGCCTGTGCTCCCACGTCGCTATCGAACGGTTACGGTCCTTTCGGCGGGCATAGCCCAACCTTCGGACCTCCACACACGGCTTACGCATGCGACTCACTATCTACTTATCACTATCACGCCCATAGCCTTAAGAGTTGTCGTGAGGCCATTTTTCACGAAAACAAGTTTTCGGAAAAAGAAGGCAAAAAAATGAGGCTTTATAGCCTCAAATACCTTTTTCCCGTTCCGTTTATGTTAAATCGATATGATTTATTATCGTATTAATCTAGTTTATTATTTATCTTATCTTTATTTTGTATGTATCTCTTATATATTATTTAAGTATTTTAAAATGAAATAATTGCCTCAGCTTTTTGGTCCGAAAGGCTCAATCTCATTGATTTATGCACTATGTATATATTGTATATATACTTATTATATAAATAGTATTTACGTAGTATCTAAAATACTATTGTAACAAAATTTTAACATTTCACATTTCTATGAAAATAGTATACATCATTTCGACTAAATTTGGCTTATAGGGTTTATTTGTTTTACTTTTATAATATAATGTATTTTAAGAAATATTATCTGAAGGACGAAACGATGACTGTAAAAATTGAAAAGCAAGATAAGAATGTTGTCAAACTTGATATAGAAATAGATGAAAAGACGGCAATGGATGAGTATAACAAGTCTTGCAAGAGACTTGCTCAGAGGGTAAACATCCCGGGATTTCGCAAAGGTAAAGCACCTAGAAATATCCTTGAAAAACACTTGGGACAAGAGACGATTAAAAGAGATGCTCTTGAATACCTTCTTCCCGGCGTATTTTCAAAAGCTATTCACGAAAATGATTTGGATGTAGTTTCTGAACCATATTTAGAGTCATACAAGTTTGATTTAGGCAAACCTATCTCTGTCACAGCCAAAGTAGAGCTTCGTCCTGAAGTTAAAATAAGCAAATATAAAGGTATGGACGTCAAAGTAGACAAGTTCTCGAACCCTAAAGATGCTGTAGATAAAGAATTGGACCAGCTTGCAGGCAGATATACAACGCTTGAGCCTGTAGTCGGTAGAGAAACTAAAGATACTGACGTTGTAATAATTGATTTTGACGGTTCTGCTAACGGAGAGTCAATCAAAGGCGGCGCAGCCAAAAATTATACTCTGGATTTAGGCAACAGCAACTTCATTCCGGGGTTCGCCGAGCAGCTTATCGGTAAGAAAATGGATGAAGATTTTACAATTAAAGTAAAATTCCCTGACCAGTATCATGACACTGCTTTAAAAGGGCAGGATGCAGAATTTAAAATCAAAATAAATGAAATAAAAGAAAAGAAAAAGCCTGAATTTAACGACGAATTTGCTAAAAAAGTCGGGCCATTTAAGTCTTTTGACGCATTAAAAGAAGATATTTCAAAATATCTTGAAGCTACTGAAAAAAGCGAAAATGAAAAAAGAAGCGCTAATGCTGTTTTTCAAAAAGCTCTTGATAACACAAAAGTTGAAATTCAAGACACAATGATAGATAGAGAAGCTGAAGTTTTAAGAAATGAATTTGTGCAAAAAATCAGTACGTCAGGCGTAACCTGGGAACAAATCATTGAGCGCGAAGGCAAAGACAAGATAATGTCCGAGCTTAGGGCGGAAGCAGAAAACAGAATTAAAAATTCTCTTATGATTGCAGAGATTGCTAAAGTTGAGAATTTGCAGATTACATCAGAAGATTTAGATAAAAAATTCGATGAACTTGCTAATATGTATGGCACAGATAAAACCACGATAATGAAAGAGATTCAGAGAAATCCTGGAATCATCCAGTCTCTTTCTCATCAGGCAATCAGTCAAAAAGTTACCCAGTTCTTATTGGAGAACAACACGATAAAATTTTCAGCAAAATAGCTAAATAATAGATAAACGGAAATAAATAAGATAAATAGAAAGGGCATAATATGAGTTTTGTACCAACAGTTGTAGAACAGTCCAGCCGTGGAGAGCGTTCGTTTGATATATTTTCAAGACTTTTAAGAGAAAGAATTATCTTCCTCGGAACACCTGTAGATGATATGGTTGCGAACCTTATCGTTGCTCAAATGCTGCTTTTAGACAGCGAAAACCCTGAAAAAGATATTATGCTATATATTAACAGCCCGGGCGGAAGTGTTACTGCGGGTTTTGCCATCTATGATACAATGCAGCATATTCGCTCAGACGTTTCTACGATTTGTTTAGGTCAAGCTGCAAGTATGGGTGCGTTCCTTTTATCAGCAGGTACACCGGGCAAAAGGCTTGCTCTTCCTCACTCAAGAGTATTGATTCACCAACCTTTAGGCGGTGCTCAAGGTCAAGCTACGGATATCGAAATTCAGGCAGCTGAAATCGTAAGAATCAAAAAGTCATTGAATGAAATTCTTGCTAAAAACACAGGCCAGTCTATCAAAAAGATTGAAAAAGACACTGACAGAGATTATATCATGACCCCTGAGGAAGCTCTTGAGTATGGTATGATTGACAGAGTCATTTCTATGGAAAAGCACGAAAAAAAGGAATCTGAGTAATCAGTGCTATAATATAAATATCCCCATGATTCAGGAGAAATATAATGGTTAAACACGATGATAGTCGTTTAAAATGTTCGTTTTGCGGAAAAACGCAGGATCAGGTTAAGAAGTTAATCGCGGGTCCTGAAGTCTACATTTGCGATGAATGTGTAGAATTATGTAACGAGATTCTCGACGAAGAATTCTTTGAAAACAAGGACAAAGACAAAGAAGAAAGCGCCGAGCAAAAAGGTACAGACCTTTCTAAAATTCCTAAGCCGCATGAAATCAAGGCTTATCTTGATGAAAATATCGTGGGTCAGGATGATGCGAAAAAAGTCCTTTCTGTTGCGGTTTATAACCATTACAAAAGAATTGCGCACAATGCAAAAGAATCTGAAGCCACAGGTATTGAGATTCAAAAAAGTAACATCCTGCTCGTAGGTCCTACAGGAAGCGGTAAGACACTTCTTGCACAAACATTAGCAAAGATGCTTGATGTGCCATTTGCTGTGGCTGATGCTACAACATTGACGGAAGCAGGTTATGTCGGTGATGACGTAGAAAATATTCTTTTACGTTTGTATCAGAGTGCTGATTTTGATGCTCAAAAGGCTGAAAGAGGCATAATATACATTGACGAGATTGACAAGATTGCAAGAAAGTCTGAAAACCCAAGCATCACCCGTGATGTCAGCGGTGAAGGAGTTCAGCAGGCTTTATTAAAAATGATTGAAGGTACGGTTGCGAATGTTCCTCCTCAAGGCGGAAGAAAGCATCCGCATCAAGAATTTATCCAAATCGATACTAAAAATATTCTGTTCGTAGTTGGCGGAGCGTTTGTCGGGCTGGATAAAATTGTTGAAAGAAGAGCCGGCGAAGGGTCTTCACTTGGTTTTGGCGCTAAAGCACCAAAGACAACCGAGGAAAAAGATGCTGCTGCTCAAAAAATGCTTAAAAAATTACAGCCTGAAGACTTGCTTAAATTCGGCTTAATCCCTGAATTCATCGGTCGTGTGCCTATATATGCGGTTCTTGACCAGCTTGATGAAGAAACATTGAAAATGATTCTCACAGAGCCGAAGAACGCTATTCTCAAGCAGTATCAGTGTTTGCTTCAAATGGATAACGTTGAGCTTAAGTTTGAGCCTGAGGCAGTGAACTTAATCGCAAAAGAAGCTATCAAACGTAAGACCGGTGCACGTGCGCTTCGTTCTATCGTTGAGGAGTTGATGCTCAACATTATGTATGAAGTTCCGACACAAGAAATCAAGGAATTCACAGTTACGGCTGAGATGGTTAAAAAACGTGACCATGTTGCAGAATTGATTAAACTTCCTCAGAAAAAAGAGAAGCAACAGGCCGAAGCAGCTAAGGAAGAAGACATAGCATAGGCTTGTTTTGCTAAGAACTAAGTAGATATCCCTCTACGAGATATCCCATTTTCCGCAAGTGCCGCCCCAGCGTGCAATAATGTTTCCTTTTATATCTTTGATTTTTTCAGGGTTCTTGTTTTCAATCTCACCTTCAACAATAGTGATGACTTCGCAGTTGTTTGAGCAGTCGGCGCATTGGTGTGTAATCGAATTGAAGTCCATATCACCGGTCTCCCAGCCTTTGAACTTTGTCGCAACATTGCTGTACTGATGGTTTTCCATAGCCAAAAGTCCGGCGCCTATTGCACCCATTGTCTGGTGGTTTTGAGGAACAACAACTTTCGTATTCAATGCCTCTTCAAAAGCCTTTACCATGCCTGAGTTCGTAGCTACGCCGACCTGGAATGTCACAGTAGAAAGAAGTTCTTTTCCTAAAGCACTATTGATCAAATAGTT
>JAVBRY010000205.1:0-5085 GCA_031547505.1 Candidatus Gastranaerophilaceae bacterium
GAAGACAAAATCTTTTCTATTGAGCCGGAGTCTTTATCCCCAAATATTACAACGTTTTTCATACTAATTCGTCCTTGTCTTTTTAATATACTCGTATTGCATTCATAATACCAAATTTCTCTCAGATTGTACATATTTTAAGAAAAATAGCCAAATATCTACACTATATGTACCATGTAAGCGCCCATGAGTTCCTGTAAGATAATAATGAGGACGATAATAAGGGGATAGAATTTGGCGCAGCCATTACCCAAGCCAAAAACCGGATACAATTATTACAACGAAACATATCCGACACACGTAAGACCTGCAATCACAAGACCATATCCTGCCTCAAGGCCGAAGGCGCCAAGGATAAAAAGAAGAAAAAGGGTCAGTATTGCTGCTTTGTTGTGTCAAACAATCCTTGCAGCCTTTATTATTGCCTTCATTACTCCTTTTTATATGGATAAAATTACCCGTCCTCTTATCCTCAGAGCTCCTAAATACCCCGCTGTTAAAGTCAATTACAACTTAATGTATGCCCCGACCGTAAACTATATGAATGATACCCGCCTTTTGGGAGTGAATTTACTTGGCGGTATTGAAACAAAAAATCCCGAGATGCAGCCTGTGTATGAAACTTATTCTTTACCTATGCTTGAGAATAAGTTAAAAGCTATTGCTGCAGCATATCCCTCAATAAGTCCTTCTATATATGTTTGGGATTATGAGTCAGGAAAGTTTGCGAATATTGACGCTGACCGTATTACTCCGGCGGCAAGTATAATTAAAATCCCTGTTTTGGTTCAACTTTTCAAATCTATAGAATCCGGCCAAATTAAGCTTTATGACAAAATGAAAATGACAGGCTATTACAAATCTGAAGGTTCCGGTAGTCTTCAATTTAAAGATTCTCGTGCTCAATACAGTATTGATGAGCTTGCACGTGTAATGATTACTGAGTCGGATAATTCGGCAACTAATATGCTGATGACTGCTACAGGCGGTATGGTGGATGTTAATAACGGACTTCGCAGATGGGGACTCTCCAACACAAAAATGAATGACTGGCTGCCTAATCTTAAAGGAAGTAATGTCACTACTGCTAAAGAAATGGCGAGAATTCTATATAACCTTGATAACCCTAACTTTTTGAGCATAAATTCAAGAGAAAAAATTATTGATTACATGAGTCACGTTCAAAACAATCGTCTTATTCAGGCAGGTCTGCCTAAAGATGCTTTGTTTGTTCATAAGACAGGTGATATAGGCAAAATGGTAGGTGATGCAGGTATTGTTTATACACCTAACGGTAAGAGGTATATTGTGGTTATGCTTGTGAACCGTCCTCACAACTCCTCACAAGCGAAGGACTTTATTGTGAAAGCTTCTTCTATTATTTATGCATATATGTATGCTGACCAAAATGTAGAGCATATGTAAGGTTTTATTTTAAGCTGTTGGGTTGTACCCAACCTACTTTTGGGATGCAAATATTGTAATTTGTCGAGACGCAATTACTCCTATGGTGATAAAAACAAGTAATTGATTAATTTTTGATGATGTGGTTATATCGTTCCAACACAGATGAAAGTACTTGGACATGAGAAGAATTTTACACTCTATTAGTAACGCCATAAAAGCCATGGGACTTGTATTCGGAGATATCGGTACCAGCCCTATTTACACACTAAGTGTAATATTTTTGACTACTCATGTAACAAAAGAAAATGTCATAAGTATATTGTCATTGATACTCTGGACGCTCATTTTGATTGTGTTTGTTCAATATGTATATTTTGCGATGAGTTTTAGCCGACGAGGTGAAGGCGGAGCGATTGTTTTGAATGAGATTTTGAAAAAGCTGCTCCAATCGACGCGTGCGACAGTGTTCTTTTCGTATTTAACGTACATCGGAGTTTCGCTATTGATAGGCGACAGCATAATCACTCCTGCGATAAGCATATTGTCGGCAGTTGAAGGGATAGAATTTGTTCCACAGCTTCTTCATACGCCTCAGGCTTTGATTGTGTTGATAACTCTTGTGATAACCGTTTTATTATTTTTATTTCAAAGGACGGGAATAGAAAAAGTTACCCAGGTATTTGGTCCGATAATGCTAATTTGGTTTTTATCCTTGGGGCTTTCGGGTGCAATTTCGTTTTTCCACACTCCTGAGGTTATTCAAGCGTTCAATCCGTTGTGCGGTATTAAATTTTTGATGCACAATTCACTTGCAGGATTCTTTGTTCTATCCGAAGTTATACTTTGTGTAACAGGAGCAGAAGCACTGTATGCTGATATGGGACATTTGGGCAGAAAGCCTATTATTCACGCCTGGTATTTTGTATTTATTGCGTTGGTCTTTAATTATCTCGGGCAGGGTGCTTATCTTATAAATCACCCGCACGCCAAGAATATAATATTTGCTATGGTGTCATCAGAGGCACCGATAGTCTATATTCCGTTTTTAATTATCAGTATTCTTGCTACTATCATCGCATCTCAAGCTATGATAAGCGGAATGTTCTCTGTTATATATCAAGGTATAAATACGCAGATATTTCCGCTTTTGAAGGTGAATTTTACTTCAGAAAAACTGAAATCGCAGATTTATATTGATTCGGTCAACTGGTTTTTGATGGTGTGTGTTATAGGTACTATTCTTATCTTTAAGAAGTCGTCAGCTCTTGCAGGAGCATATGGGCTTGCTGTATCGGGTGCAATCACAATAACGGCTGTAATGCTTTGTACGATATTCTTGTTAAAGCGCAAATATGTTCAATTCACAGTGATGCTTGGTATGTTGTTTGTTGATTTGTGTTTCTTTGTATCTTGTTTACACAAAATACCGCACGGTGCTATGTGGGCACTGGCATTTGCGTCTGTCCCTTTATTTATTATAGTTCTTTACATAAACGGATCTCGGGTGCTTTATTCCAAAATGCATCCTATGCCAAAAGATAATTTCCTTGAAAAATACAGGTTCTTGATTTCTAATGTGAATAGAATTAAAGGAACTGCATTGTTCTTCACAAAGGGGATACACAGGCTGCCGCCTTATATTGTGAACACAATGTTTGTGAACAATATTGTGTATACGGATAATATCTTTGTTTCTGTTAATAAGACAAATGAGCCTCACAATGTCAGCTGGGAGATAGAGGATGTCGAAGAAGGGCTTCGGATATTAAAGGTTTATGCAGGTTATATGGAAATTCTGGATATGCCTAGAGTATTTAAAGAAGCCAAGATAAATGAAAAAGCGATATTCTACGGAATAGAAGAAATAGAGAGCAGAAATCCGTTTTGGATTATATTTTCCAAAATCAAAAAAATTGCGCCGTCATTTATGCAATTCTACAAGCTGCCCGCTCACAAAATCCACGGTGTGCTTACTCAGGTAGTGATGGACTAGGGATTTTTGCCTAGTACTTTATCTCGTTTTTTAATCATTTGTGCCTGAAAGGCAGTGTCATACTGGAAACGATAGCCGTCGACCATTGTTTTTACAATAGCGTTAGAAAAAATTCTTCGTGCATTATAATACGATGTATGAGCAAAGAGGAATGAGCGCCAACTTTTTACATCGGAGTTGTCAAAGAAAATGCCTTTGGGCGAAACTATTTCTATACCTGTTTTTGCTTCCATTTCTTTAACTGTCAGGTTTTTGCTTGATGGGAAACCCAGCGGATCTTCACGAAAATTGATTGTTACGAATATCAAATCGTTTTCCATAATGTATTTGAGCAGGTATTTATTGAATCGAAAGAATTCGAATTTAGGGTCGGTCAGGTCAGAATAAAACAACGCAATGGGGCTGGCAAAGTTGATTGCTCCAAGAACTGTATCTTCTGGAGCACAAACAGCTTCTGTCGTTTCATCAATTTTGAGGTAGTGTTCTTTTAGTCTTTCATCGACATTATCAAGGATTAGTTTGCCTTCTTGATTAAATACGCCGAGTTTTCCTGTTTCAATAGCGGAGAGACAGGTGTTTTTTCTCGGGTTTTCAGCGATGAATTTCTTTATTTCGTCGTCCACTCCTGCTGAGTCAAAAAGTTCTTTCATTCCCATATATCTGTATTTATTGAACATATATTCGTAAGCAATGAATGTTCCGGCTGAATAGCCAAAGAGGACAACTTTATTTCCTTTTTGGTATTCTTCTTTGACAGATTTATTCAGGCTGTCGAGAATCGGAAACATGTGGTAGTCTTTTTGTACCCAAATTGCGTCGTGCAGGTATGCTGAAATCATTTTTCGTGCAAAAAAAGCCAGAGTCGGGCTGAATGATTTCGTAATGCTTAGCTGTGAGCGCATAAACTCGAGATCTTTTTTGCTCTCATCTCCCCAGTAAAATAATTTTGGCTGAGGATTAATTGCATACTTGTACTTGTTGAATTCGGTTTCGACTGTATCTTGATTCTTTTCTATTTTTTGTTTCAACATAGGGTGAAATTTAGCAACACCTTTATTGAACCAAACTTTATCTTTTTCAGAGTTAGAGTTTGACCCGTTAGTATAAATAAATGTTACCTTGGGGGAGGTTACTTTGGGTGAAGATGTTTGAGTCTGTGCAAGACAAGTAGTCTGCACAAAAAATACACTTGCGATTATGAAAATAATTCGAATCATAGTGCGGATTATAACATGGATTTTTGCTATAGAGAATTTGCCAGTTGTCTAATTTCTTCTGCGTTATCCGGGTTATGTATAAGAATATCATTCAGGTATTTTTTAGCTAAAGATTTTTTGCCCAACTTTTTGTAACACATTGCGATATTGTAGTTTGCTTTATAAGAATATGGCACTGAGTAGAGCGTTTTTTTAAATTCCGCAATCGCTTGAGGGTATTTTTTCTGTTCCATGAGCATTTCGCCATATAAATTCAATGCCCTTGTATCTCTTGGATAGGACGAGTCTCTGTACTTATATACCAGTAATTTTTTAAGATGTTTCTCCGCAGTGGCATAATCTTTTTTCTTGAAGTTGATGTATGCTAAAGAATAGTCATTTTCTTTGCATTTTAATGCTTCGTCATAATTGCCCGTAGCAAGATATATATCTAAAAACGGACGTGAATACCAATCTTCCTTATCTTTT
>JAVBRY010000083.1:0-4083 GCA_031547505.1 Candidatus Gastranaerophilaceae bacterium
GATGTTTTTGAAGAAATCATACAAGAAATGATGATGGTATACCGCCACGACAATCGGCCTTGGTTGATCGGATATAGCGGCGGTAAAGACTCCACCTTATTAGTTTCTCTGGTGTTTCAAGCTGTAGCTCGCCTTATGCCAAGCGAAAGAACTAAAAAGGTGTATATCATTACTTCTGATACTATGGTGGAAAACCCCATTGTAAAAGAATATATGCACAGCTCTTCTGAAAAAATAAATACAGCTTCAAAGGATCAAGAACTAAATATTGAAGCACATATTATTTTCCCTGAGTCGCATCAAACTTTTTGGGCACGTGTAATCGGGCTTGGTTACCCCACACCAGAGCCTCCCGGATTTCGTTGGTGCACAGAGCGCCTAAAAATTAACCCTATGAGCGATTTTGTTCGAGAGCGGATAAAAGAGAATGGAGAAATCATTATCCTGCTTGGCGTTAGAAAAGCGGAAAGTATTGCACGTTCACGCAGTATTACTGCAAAAGAAATCGACGGCTATCTTTTAAATCCTCACAATAATATAGGGAATGCCTATGTTTATAATCCGCTGACAGAAATAGGTAACGAACTCGTCTGGGAGTATCTATTAAAGGATAACGGGCTTAGTCCGTGGAAGTCGAGCATGAAGACACTTTTTGCGCTTTACCAAGGAGAGACGCTGAGTGAAGAACAGAGTGTATTGGGTGAAGTAGACGAAAAAAAAGTGCCGATAACCGGCAATTCTCGGTTCGGTTGTTGGTGTTGCACTTTGGTAAAAGAAGACAAGTCCTTGCAAACCTTTATTAACAAAGGAGTTGAGGGATGGGAAACGCTGGTCGAACTTCGAGAATTTCGAAACTGGCTTGTTGATATCCGTCAATCGCCCGACTACCGAGACACAAAACGTCGAAACGGTACCGTCTATAAAAAAGGAAATGGCGAAGTTGGATTCGGGCCGTTCACCCTCCCAGCAAGAGGGAGGATACTGCATCGCCTTTTAGAATTAGAGCAAAGAACAGGACTTGAGCTTATTACAATCGAAGAGCTTAAAGCGATTGATAAGATGTGGGATAGTGACGGAGATTTGAACCGGAGGCATTTGGTTGACATCTATTATGAAGTCAGAGGCACAAGGCTTCCTTGGGACAGGTATAAAGCTCCTATGTACCACGAAGATATAGTTCGAGAAATTTATGATATTGCAGAAAAACATGAAATTGAATCCGAGCTTATATCTAAGCTCATTGTTTCTGTTGATAAGAACAAGCATTACACACGAAGCAATGCAATCAAAAAAGAATTTACGCAAATCATGAATCAAGACTGGTTGCATCAAGACGTGTTGTCAGGGGAAATGTAGATGAAGATTCAGGAGATTACACTGACTAATATTGGACCCTATCTTGGCGAGAACACCATTACTTTTAATGTCGATGATGCCGAAAAAAACATTATACTTATCGGAGGAAGAAACGGAGCTGGAAAGACCACTCTTTTTGATGCTATGAAGATTTGCCTGTATGGCTACAAACTTTACGGATACCGCCAAAATAGTCAAATCTATACTACAAAAATCAAAAAGATGATAAACGATCACGCTAAAAAATCATCGTCATCTGAAGCCGGAGTGTCTCTTTCAATACTTATTGAAGATGGCTATTCCAACAATGTTTTTACACTTTCGCGCAATTGGGACTTTCAGAGAAATCAATTAAAAGAAGTCTATACTGTTTTCAGGGACGGTTCATTGCTCGGTGATGAAGAACAGGCAGATTTTGATAATTATTTGTTGCAAACCATTCCGCCAGCATTGTTTAATTTTCATTTTTTCAATGGGGAAGACATCGCATCACTGTTGCTTAGCAATGAAAGCGAGCAGTCATTTAGAAAAGCTTTTATGCAAATTTGCGGGCTGGATACTTTGGATTTGATACAGGAACAGTTACAGAATAGTATTCGCACACAATCAAAGGACGACATCTCAAAGAAACAAGAAGACTATTATGAGAAAAAAAACCATTTCCTCCAATTAGAAGAAAATCTGTTAGAGATCACCTCTGAACGACATAAACTGGAAAATGAAATCACTCGCTTGGAGGAAGAGAGCGCTGTACTTGAGCTAGAAATGACCCGCTATGGTGGTATCCAATCAGCAGAGTGGCAGCATATTCAGGAGCAAATCAAAACTGAAGAAAATCTGCGTGAAGAAATACACAGATATTTAAAAGAACGTGCAAATAATATTCTTCCATTCTTGATTCTAAAAGACGAAATGGCGCAGTTGCGGCAACAGATTCAAATTGAGGCCGCTATCACAAGTAATAGAACTATACAAGAGCACTTGCTGAAACAAGAGACAAAGACCGAATTAATCAATAAGCTCATACCCTATTTAAATAGCTCGTCACAACAGTTTGAGGATGACTTTTTTCAAACGTTGTATGAAGTGATAAGAAGCGATTGTCCTGAGAATGCCAGTGAATTTTTAAAACTGTCCGAGCGAGAGCGTATTAGCACTCTCTCAAAAATAGAAGAGTGTTTTCTTTTTGATGAAAGCAAGATTGCCAGCGCCGAAAAGAATATAAAAAAGTCTTTGGCAAAAACTAAGCGACTACGGATGAAATCCGACTCAAAGGAAGTTCTAAGTTCTGAAGGCTATTTGAGTAGAAAGAATGAGTTACTAACTCAGATTGATGGTTTACGAAAGCAGGAAATAGAGCTTACCTTGACACAGGCGAAGACCGATGACGAGTTTAATCGTTCAAAACAGGCGTTTGAGCAGGCATCAGCGAAGTACAAGGAAACATTAAAAACACGTTCTGTCAGTGACATATCTGCCCGAACGCTACTAGCATTTGATGAACTTAGGAAAAACCTTTATATCAAGTATGTTTCGCGAGTTGAAGATACATTTATTCGTAGCTTTAACTCGCTGCTCACGAAAGATAACTTGCTTGATGGAATATATATCAGCGAGGATTTTGAGGTTGTATCATATAAATATTCAATGGTTGACATAAGTTACATACAGTCATTAATTGATGAATATGGAGAAGATTATGCAAAAGATCAATTGGGCGAACGCGCATTTGTCTTATTTCAATCTGCCACGATTTTGGATAGCACTATAGAGTTGCCGGTAAGAATCGAACAACACTTTTCAGCAGGTGAGCAGCAAATCTTTGCCATGGCTCTCTACCAAGCACTTGCAGAAATACGTTCAGCAGAAATTCCATTTGTTATTGATACTCCATTGGCACGAATAGATAGCATTCACAGAAACAATATATTGAATGACTTCTTTTCAAAACTTCCCGGACAAATTATTATCTTGTCAACGGACGAAGAGATTGATGCGGCTAGCGTAAAAATGCTTCAGCCGCAACTGGCTAGCGTTTACTTAATAGAACATCGGAAAGACGGTGGTGCTGCAATTTTTAAAAACCAGTATTTTAGGGAGGTATCCAATTGATTTATAAACTTCGAACGTCAAAAGAGACTATGGATATCTTCTCATCTATTGGGAATGCACAAGGCTTACAACCCTTTGCATTATCCAAGATTGCAATTGCACTTTCTATCCGCAAGGGGCAGTTGGAGCTGTCAGATTTTAAAACAAATACGGATGGGCTAGAGTTAAATAGACAGACGATATTTGGTGAATATGATGTGTTATTTAAATCGCTTGTGGCAATGAGCATAGCAGAGGAATTGGAGGACGAGGATTTCTTCCCTCGATATACCAAAGCGCATTTGGATCGAGGTGCTAAATTGCTGTCTAATGAAGTGCGATATGGTATGAGTTTTTATGAGAACTTTCTTACATTGAGAAAAAATATTTAGAAAGAAGCCGTATGAGCATCTGTGCTCTTACGGGGGCCTGTGAAAAAAAGTCTGTAAAAACAGCTTCCATGGTATAATAACCAAAGGAGGCTGTTTAAATATTGTAAAAAGAAACGAACCAATGAGCGAAGGAAAAAAGAATATCATAGCAGGCTTACTGGAAGAATATGAGATTAACACTGCAGAAGATATTCAAGATGCTTTGGCTGACCTTTTGGGAGGTACAATCCAAAGTATGTTGGAA
>JAVBRY010000138.1:0-8617 GCA_031547505.1 Candidatus Gastranaerophilaceae bacterium
CAAGCAGAAGGAGTTTGGTTAAGCGTGATTTTAAACTTTTGCAAGCCGGGTAGAGAGTACTAAATCTCCTTATAATAGCAAAAGAGAGTGAATAGAATTCACTCTCTTTTAGTTATATCTTTATCCAGATTATCTCTAGAATACGATACACATTTCTTCGCCCGGATTCAAGCTGGATTCATTTGTATAAGCAGGAACGATAAGATATCTGATTTCGTCACCTACTTCGTAGAATACGCCGAATGTACCGCTGGCGATAAGTTTAACAACACCGTAAACAGTTTTGCCCACTGTTACGAATCCGCTGCCGAAGCTTTTCAAGCCTGAACCCGGATGTAAGTCGAATGTGTTAACAAGTGTGTTTGAAAGATTGTCACCAAGCTGTTCAACACCGTTACTAACAACAACACCGCCTGTTGTTAATGATCTTCCAGCAACACCTGCTACTCTGCCCACTGTAGACAATGGAGCGCCGAGAAGTCTTGCTAAGAAGTTTGGATTTCTAAGTTTGCAAGCTTGTGCTTCAGAAAGTTCGTTAGGGAACTCCATGCGGCACTTGTCGCCATTTTTAATGTGTAAGAATTTAACGCGCAAATAGCCGGGATTATCCAAGCCTGGTCTGCTAACTTCAACAACTTCACCTTTAACAACTGAATTTTCTGGGAAGTTTACGCCATTGATAGCAACAGCTTTAGTTGTTCTTGAATAGAATGTATCACCGATATTTGATGTTCTTGCGCTTAAACGCTCGTTGATTTTGATGTTAACGCATACAGGGTTGTATTTGCCGAATGCGCCTGATCCCATTTTACCTGTTGTGTAATACTGTCTCAATGTACCAACAATGTAAGCAACTTGCTCTTTTGAAAGGTACTCAGATTCAGCAACTTTTTTCGGTTCAGGTACGTTTTCTAACAATCCTGAAGCCATAACTTCTTTTGTAGGATTATATGCCCATTTAGGGATATATTGCATTGTCATGCCTTTGTAAGCAGGAATTGCTGCTTTTTTGTCATATTTAACGTCAATCAATGTAGCTAATACAGCAAATACTTCTGCTTTTGTTACACGTTGATCAGGCTTGAATGTATTGTCAGGATAGCCGATCATAACTTTTGCAGCTAAAGCTTTGTCAATCCATTTTTTAGCCCAATAATCGCTTGTTACGTCAGAATATTTAGACGCACTTTTTGTGTCATTAAGGCTCAAACCTTCAGCCAAAATAACTGCCAATTCTGAACGCAAAACAGGCATTTTTTCATCGAAATCTTTGTTTTTAGAACTTTCTTTAAGTGTAGTAAGGATATCTTTACACCAAGAACCTACTAACACATGATCTTTTCCTTTAACGCCAATACTGCCTTCAGGCTGTTTAACGTTTCCGCCGATAACATACGCCGCATCAGGTGCAATGACTTCTAAGTCAGCACTTCCGAACATAGTCGGGTGAGCGTAAGCTTCCATTTTTTGCTCTTCTTGCTTTTTATCGCATGTTTTTTTGCAATCCTTTGCAACTGCTACGTGTCCCATCAGACAGATAGCGAACAAAATGGCAAGAATACCACATAATTTTTTCATACTTCTCTCCTAGCTTACTAATTTTCATACAAATTTACTCCATGATTATATATTGAAAGATTTCTCTGGTCAATAATCATGAAATAAAAAAACCTCTTTAAATTCAAAGAGGTTTTTTTATTTATGTTTATTATTCTTTTATACTGTAACTGTTGGAGTTGGAGTTGGAGTTGTTGTTGTGCTAGCTAAGTTTTTAAGTGTCATAGACTGTGTCTTTGCGGCGGCGGCTGAGTTGATACCGTTAGATGCATTCGCTAAAGCACCTGATGCATCTTTGTTAGCAAGGCTGGCTGCAGCGCTTGTGCCTGTTCCACCTATGGTTAAGACTGTACCGACTTTGACTAAACCAGCACCTGCAGAAGCTGTTATAGGGTTTGACAGCATTAAGGTGCCTGTTCCTGTTGTGATTCCGCCTGTTGTAGTTGTTACTGTACCTATTGTGCCTGCAACTTGAGCGCCTTTTTTGCCCTCATCAGCTGCTTTTTGGTCACTGGTAGCTTTAGTTTGGAAGTTAGATATATTAGTTGAAAGTACTTGGTTTACTTGTTGGTTTACTGTGTTGTTCATCTGGACAGTAAGTGAATTTGAGGCAATAGAACTCGATCTTGAAGATATATCGCCGTCAATTTCTGCAATTCTGTCTGCGTTTTGACCGCCGGCGCCTTGAGTCGCCATAGCCATCAAGTTATTTTGTGCTGTTTGAGTGTTTTGAGATGGTTGTTGCGGAGCTGCTGATGCTTGTGCCATTCCACCTCCGGCACTGTTATTTCCTCCGGCAGATGCTTGAGCAAATATATTGCCTTGTGGCTGTGGAGCAGGAGCTGCTTGCTGCGGTGCAGCTTGTGGAGCAGCTGCTTCATCTTCTGCAATTAATGATTCTTTTTCTGCAGTCAAAGCTTCTATTTCTGCCTGGTCATTTTCTATTTCAAAATTTAATTGAGTTGATTCATTAACATTGTTAGTAACAGTATTTACTGTGGTTTTAACAGTATTTTTTAACTGTTTATCTCCTTTGGTCAGCTCGCCTGAAGCTTTTTGTGCCCAACCTGAAGTTTTTTCAGATTTGCTTTTGTGGCCTTTCCAGCCTTTAGCTTCAGTGTCACTGGCTTCTTTTTCAGCTTTTTCACCTTCATTGCTTAGTTTTTCAGCTTCTGCTTTTGTCTCTTCAGAGGTAGAAGCGCTGCTTGTGAAACCATCGTAGTTAGCGAATGGAGTGTTGGCGTATGTGTTTACTGCGCCTGCTGCGGTTAGAGATTTTACTGCATCGCTTTGGGTTTTAGCGTTAAAGACACTTCCGTTTTTGCCTAGAATAGGATCTGAGGCATTTGAAGTTTGCTTTTTATCAGATGTTTTATCTGTGGCTGCGGTATTTCCTGTACCGGCTACTTGTTGTAATTTCTGTTGAAACGGATTTATCTCTGCTGCCATAATATCTTTTCCTCTTGTTTAATAATCTCTCTTATATATATAAAGTAAAAGTATATAAAAAAATTGCTATTTTGATATATGTCAATATATATCAATGCCAAAAAATCCCACTGTTGTGGGATTTTTTATGTTTACAATTCTTAATAATTTTTGATTATTCAGGCTGTTTTTTGATATCTTTATATATATTGTATATACCTTGGAGGTTTTTTGCTGTTTCACTTTCTTTAGCTTTTTGCACTTCAGGTTTTGCCTGGGTCGCGCCCTGTATCTGATTTTGAAGCTTGTCCTGAAGTTGTTGCTTCAGTTCATTCTTCAAATCTTCTTTGTTCGTTGGAACTTTTAATATTTCCTTAAGTGCCTCTTTCGGTGAAAGCAGTTCTTTCAAAGACGCCTGAGCTTCTTCTGTTGTTTTTGTAGAATTCAACCACTGGAATGATTTTACCATTTTCGGAGGATTCAAGAGACTTCCGTTCAATGCAACTTTAAATGACTTCGTACCTGTTTTTTCAGGTGTCAACTGAGGGATTTTCGCCAGCGAAGCATCGTTTGCTGTTGCGTTGAATGTATTCATAAATGCTGAAACTGCAGTTCCCACCTTGGGAATAAAAGCAGAAAGCTTATCTATTGATAAATCGCCGACAGGTCCGAGAACCTTATTTATTTCAGGAGCAAGCGAGCCTAAAATTTCCATATTCGCAGTGTTAGCGAGTATATTCATGCTGCCTGTTATATATAATGACATGTACGGGCCGGATGATTTAATAGGCACAAACTGAGCCACGCCGTTAATCAAATTTACGTCGCCCATAAGATAGACAAATTTGCCCGTGTTATAAGGTGCTACTGTATTTATCAAAGAACCTATACTGGTACTGACAAATGTATTTGAAGCAAGGTTACCCGCCTGCAGGAAGGTTTCAAAGCGCCCGAGTGTACCCATTTGACCGTCGTCTACTTTAAAGCTGGCTTTACCGTTTAGGGTTCTCATCTGTTCTTCATAGGTTGCGCCTTTTAAAGTAATATCCGCATCGAACGAGAGTGTGCCTTTAACCTGGTCTTTCAAATCTTTTCCTGCACCTGCAACAATTGCATTGTTTGCATCCATGCTTTTGCCGTGGACATTTGCCTTCATTGCGAGGGTTTTGAGGTTATAGTCTATAACACCCCAGAATGGGCCGTCGAAAGCTGTTGCTTTTAAGTCGGTTAATTTAAGCAAATCATTATTCAATGTGAATGAGCTTGTTGCATTTGTAGCAATGATATCGCCCATTTTGAATTTGCCAATCTCGCCATAGCCTTTGTTTATTTTAACCGGAATCATAGGACCTGAGCCTACAGGAGGCTGAGATGCCGCGATTTTCTTAGCGTCAGGTGTCTCCATAGCAAGAAGGAGTTTATCCAAATCCAAACTCGGAGAGTTCAAGTTCAAACTGTTTACTATTAATATACCGTTGAATTTTGTCGAAGCATCAGCTTTTATATTAAGCTGGCTTCCGTTGATATTAAGGTTTTGTGCGTCGGCATTGATAACCGTGTCGTTGAAATTAACATTAACCAGGTCGACTTTTGTCAGATACTCAGGAACATTAATTTCTTTGAGTTCAAAGAAGCCTTTGATACTAGGTGCGGTCAATTTTCCGTTCGCACTGATTCGTCCTCTTGCTTTTAAAGAGGATTTAGCCATAAGGGGGGTGCTTACCTGAAGCGGGCTTGGGACAGAAACCTCAATTTTTTTCAAGGTTTGAACCTTAGCGTTCAAGTCGCCTATTGCACCTTCGACCGAAGCAATTTTATCCGCTCCTGCTACATTGCTTTTAAAGGTGTTTGTATAGACTTTTGACATTATATATAAGCCAATGTCTTCGATTTTCAGCGTGTTGTCTTTCATTGTCAGAGCAACATTCACCAAGCCAGGCTTTCCTGTCATCTTACTTATGTTAACCACCGAGAAGTGGTTTGAAGAGTCTGACGCAACCTGAGCATTGACGCTCAAATTCTTGTCATCACCGGCAACAAGTACATTCAAAGGCAGGCTGCCCGATGTGCTGACAAGAGCTCTTGCATCCGCAGGCAGAAGTTTTTTCAAGTCAGCTGTATTGATATTGCCGTTTGCAGTGATATTTATATCAGGTTTTTTCATATAGTTTTTAACACCACCCGCAACTTTTATAGCTGACGATTCAACCATAATATTGAATGGTGTTATTGTTATATCTTTAGGGTTGATAAGCACCTGAGCATTCGGAACACTCAGCCCGGACCCTGTTCCCAACACCAAAACTTGCGAGCCTGAAGCATCAATGTTACCGTTGAACGAATCGCCTTTTGTCACTATATCCACTTCTGTCAGCCTATTCGTGATTAATAGGCCGTTAGCTTTGTCTTTGATTTTTAAATTACTCAAATTAAGTGCGATTTTAGGAGCAATCTCTGCCAATTTGCCTTTAATCGCCACATTGAGGGTTAAGATACCGTCTTGCAGGTCATAAGCGCTTTTAATATCTTTCGGCGCCAAGACAGTGTACAAGCTATTCAATGGAATACTGTTCGAAACTACCGAGATATCGGCGTTCGACTTGGAGTCGATTGTACCTTTGACATCAAATCTTGCACCGCCAACCAGTGCGCCTGCGTTTTTGATGTTCACGTTATTGTTTGAAAAATCCACATCCGCTGCTATGTTCTGAATGCTCACAGGGAGTGACTTATGTGAAATTGAGCCGTCGTGGGCTCTGAAGAACCCGTTTGAAGCAAAATTTTTCAAGTCGGTTTTCAGTGTAAAATCTGATTCCAAATAACCCGCCATAACATACTGGTTCAGGTCGTTTTTAATATTGAACGAATTCAACAGAGACACAACAAATTTTTGAATGCCAACGAAGCTGATTTTTTCAGCAATGACATTCAAGTCCATTGAGAATTTTTTGCCGTTTATTATATTAGCTTTGACAGTGGCTTTTTCAGCGTCGTTTATAGAAAAATCGGAGTCGATTTTAATTTCATTTCCTTTGAACGCAATATGCGCAAAGCTGTCAGGGAGTTTTTGTCCGTCGAGTTTTGCACTCAGTTTATCGATATTGCAATGACCGTTGATTTTTAAACTATCCTTGTTTTCTCTGATTTTTAAATCAGTATCCAAATCAGCCTTCAGGTCGAATTTAATAATTTCATTTATGAAATTTATATCCATAGGGAATTCTTCGGCTTCTGCCGGCTGACCCGCAGCAATAACAGGCCAATAGCTGTCAATTTTTGCCGAATAGTTCACGTTTTCTTTATCGTTCAGCAGGATTTTACCGTTTGAAGCTACTCTAAAGTGCTTGTTCATAACAGCCTTGTCGAACACAAATGAGTCGCCTTTGACTTTTACTGTATTGCCGGTTTTTTGGTCTTTCGCTGTGAATTCATAGTTCTTTACCGTAACTTTAGGCATTTTGGCAGAAATATTCACCGGGAATTCAACAGGGGCAACAGGAGCAGTAGTTGTTGACGCATCTTGAGCAGGCACCCCATTGTTCAGATTTTTATTTATGAAGTCGAGAATATCCATATCGCCGTTCTCAAGTACAGTCAGAGTATACTTCGGCGAATCAACATTTATGCTGTCCAACTGGAATGTTTTCCACAAGAACGGAACGAGTTTAAGCTTCACGCTAGCACTGTCTACAGACAAAAACTCAGTATCATCAGGATAAGCAAGTTTCAGTCCGTCTATTCTGATACCTGCCGCCAGTCTCGGTGTGGTTACGAGTTTTATATTTGAAGCGTCGATTTTGAGTTTTACATTGTCTTCGACAAGTTTTTGGATATCTTGTTTATAATTATTGAGATTCAAAACGTTCGGTATAACGAACAAAAATGCCAGATATAAAACGGCAAAAATTGATGCTATTGAAACCAACGCAATCTTAAGTTTTCTCATATAATGCTCCTCTAATTTTTTCATGCCTGTCTGCTTATTTTTTAACATAAAATCAAATCCGGCGCTATACCCCGTATATGCAATTATATTAAATACGGGCGGCAAATTTAACCTTCCAATAACAATAACGATTTTTTTGTAAAGATGTTCAGATTAATAATATTTAATATTCCATGGAATCGCAGTTTCTTTGTGTTGTAATAAATTCATCAAAAAATTTTGGAGCAGGCTATGCAAATCAGACCAATCACCCCATTTAAAACCTCATCACCAACGCAAAACGTACAGGGTTCAATAATTAATAAACAAAATAATAGTTCGGATTCTAATGTAATTTCATCAAACAATAATGAAGTTTACGGAAGATACTTGGCGTTTAAAGCCTTGACCCGTGAGGAAAAAATTGAGGCAATTCAAAGATTTATAGATACAGAAGTAGATCCCTTTTTAGAAAAACACAAGGATTTTTATGAAAAGAATGTAGAACTCAACAATATAGCAAACGCTATAGATGCGCCATATTCTCAAAGAAATCCCGTTTTTCAACACGCAAAATCTACCGCAGCTGAAACAGAGCATCTTGATTTTATAAAAGACAATCTTGAAAAGCCTATCCAATATTATAAAAATAGAAAAGAGTTTCAAAATTTAAAAGCACAAAGCCAGAAATATCTTTTTGCCAGAGAATATGCAAAAGACCTAGAGCCGCAAGCCATGGCTAAAAACAGATACCTCGAGTCTTTTTTGCCTTTCGTAGATAAAAATGAAAAGACTAAAATGGATATAAAAAACGGAGTCGCTAACGCCTATAAGTCAATGCCATTCCAGTTCCCTAAAAAAGTAAGAAACATACAAGAAGCAATTTCGCGATCAGACATGAACACTGTTTCATATAATGATGCGGCAGCATACAAAAGAAATTGTGAAAAAATGCTGGCAAGAGAAGATGATACAAACAAAAATGTGAAGATAGATGAATTATATATGGATTCCGGTAGAATACGAACACTCATGACACTTCAAGAAAGGCAGCTGCCTGAATTAGAAGAAAGCACTGCTAACATTCAGGAATTGATTGAAGAAAATATTTATTCTGAAGAGGATGTTGAAACAGCGTTTAATGCTGCACATAAGATAATAGACCGAACTGCAGCGCATAGCATAAATACTTTGAAAAAGTATTATGAAACACATCCAAGATTCGTATGGCTGAAATCTAAAGATGAAGAAGCCGACAAATTCCTTGCAATGCAAGCTGAAATAAACAAAAACTTACGGAATAAAATAGAAGAAAATAAAGCAGTCCGTCGTGCAGGGCTTTCAGAAAATTCTTATAACTTTTTTTAGTTCATATAACAATTTTAACGGATTGCTCAATTGATAAAAACATGTTATTTATTTCATAGTATCAGTATAATTTTATATGGAGACCTACAGTGCTTAAAAAATTATTAACCGTTAGTATTTTATTATTTGCATGTACACAAGCCTCGTTTGCAGCTGCTTCTTTCACAGAAAAAGACAAGATTCTGCTTCAAAAAAACGGCTACACTCACACTGACTGCAGTTTTGTTCCAAAGAGTGAAGTGTCTACTGCATACAACTACATAGCTTGTTATAACAGGAAAAATGAATTCGCAATAGTGAAACAAAAAAAAGCTGACAATGCAATAATAGCTATGAAAA
>JAVBRY010000040.1:0-8653 GCA_031547505.1 Candidatus Gastranaerophilaceae bacterium
GGAGTAGTAGGTTGGGCTTTCAGCCCAACAACATAGAATCAGAGTATGGTGCGTTATGCTCACCATATAGAATTAGGAAGAACGAGATGCGATTTAGAAAAAAAATAAGCTTGGGAAAATTCTTGAACTTAAACCTTAGCAAATCAGGCGCCGGATTGAGCGCAGGAATAAAAGGGCTTCGCTTCGGATACAGCCCGAAAAAAGGAACCTACCACTCCTGGAATATTCCGGGCACGGGAATATATGACGTAAAATACCACGGAAAAGGTAAAGGAAAACATAAAGAAGAATCTAACGGCTCGAGTGTGAATATATTCTTGGTGCTTATTATTGTTGCACTTATCGGATTCATCGCACTGTATTTTCTAAGCCCTGAGTTGTTCGCTAAAACCTGTGATTTTATACGCGCGCAGGTGAAGATATAATAGTTCCCTCGCCCGTTGGGAGAGGGCTAGGGAGAGGGGGCGTCATTAAAGCAATTTTTTGTTGGGTTAACCTAACGGCTTCGCCGACGGAGACAGGGTCACAAGCTTCGCACGGCTCAGCTGTTCCCTTTGTCAAACCCGACCTACAGGCTAACCCACACGCAGGTGTAACCGATTAATAAATCAGATTAAACTACCCTAATCTCACCGGTGAAAGGGGAAAAATTATGATTTGCACACATTGCAGAAAAGAAATAGATGAAAAATACCTTGTTCATGTGGACTGCGGAGGCATAGCTAAAGATAATACGTCTTTTGTAACAGTACTTTTGCTGTGTATATTCCTTGGCTTTATTGGCGCACACAGATTTTACACTGGCAACACGGGTACCGGAGCAACACAGCTTGTCTTAACTCTTACTGTTTTAGGCTCTTTTATCACGGGAATATGGGTCTTGGTTGACATAATAATGATTGTTTCAGGCAACTTCACTACAGCAGACGGAAAGAACTTGGTTAGGGTCTAAAATTATCGCCGTTCCGGGCTTTCAATGTGGAGAACTTCTTGGATTTTTGTTTTACGGAATCTCATTACAAAAATATCTCCAAAGCTGCCTTCACATCACCCCAACCCTCTCTTCACATGAGAGGGAGACTGGTTTTCACATTTACAAACAACACTTCCCCAGAAAATATTGTAAAATAAACCTATGTTCATCCAAAGTGTAGCTGAATATCTGGAATCACTTGAAGTGGAGCGCGGCCTGTCACAAAACACTATCGACGCTTACAGGCGGGATTTGACTGCTTTCAGTGAATTTTTGGTATCACAAGGTACTGAAGAACTTGAAGAGACAAAGCGTACACACATAAATTACTACATAAAACACCTGCATGACGAAAGCTATACCGCTACAAGCATCACAAGAAAAATCGCCGCAATTCGGGGCTGGTTCAAATGGCTCTTGGCTAATGAGCATATAAAGCAAGACCCGAGCCTGAGTATCGAACTGCCTAAATTAACAAAACGTCTGCCTAAGGTTGTTTCGGTGGCAGAGATTGAAAAAATCCTTTCTAATCAGCTTGATGAAACTGAAGCAGTTATTATGGAATTACTCTATGGTGCAGGATTGAGGGTTTCAGAGCTTGTAGGGCTAGAGGTCAATAATATTGACCTGAACGCAAAATACGTCCGCTGCTTCGGTAAAGGTTCAAAGGAACGGATTATTCCTATCGGTGAAAATGCAAAGAAATCAATAAAGAACTATATTGTGATTCGTGAGTTTTTGGTCAAGAAATACAAACTCGAAACAAAGAACTTCTTTATCAAAGAAAACGGCAAACTGATGACACGTCAGGATGTTTATGTTTTCATAAAGAAGCAGGGAGAACTGTTAAATAAGCACGTTTCGCCCCACACAATGCGCCACAGCTTCGCAACTCACATGCTCGAAAACGGCGCAGATTTAAGGGTAGTACAGGAATTATTAGGCCACAGCGACGTTTCCACAACACAGCTCTATACACACGTCAGCAAAAAACGCCTGAAGGAGATTTATTTCGCAATCAATGAATAGCCTTACTTTAAAAGAAATATATGCAAAAGAAGAATACACGGGCAACATGTTCTTTTCCGAAAGAATTCCCGTGATTTCTTATGAAGTCTTTCCGCCAAAAAACGATGAGGACGGCAAAAAGACGGATAAGCTTATTGAAGAATTGAAGATCTTAAAAAAATATAAACCGTCTCTCGTGTCCGTAACTTATGGTGCAGGCGGTAGCAACCAGAATCAGTCACTGGACATAGTTGAAAGAATAAAAGACGAACTTTGTATAACTCCAATGCCTCACTTTACCTGCGTTTCAACAACCAGGGAAAACATAAAAGAATACCTTGATAAAATTGAATCAATGGGTATAAAAAACATCCTTGCCCTTAGAGGCGATATCCCTGAAGGTGCATTCTGCCAGGATTTCTTGTATGCTTCTGACCTTATTGACTACATCAAATCCGAACACAACCTCTCAGTTGCCGTTGCAGGCTATCCTGAAGGGCATATGGAAGCCAAGTCGATTGAAGATGACATACGATGCCTCAAATACAAGGTGGATAAAGGCGCTGACGTAATCTACACCCAGCTCTTTTTTGACAACAACAAATATTTCGGCTTCGTCGAATTATGCAGAGATGAAGGGATAACTGTTCCGATAATACCGGGGATTTTACCTGTTACAAACCACGCACAGCTTGAAAAAATGGCTTCTCTTTGCAAAGTAACAATACCAAAAACATTCATTGAAAAACTTGAATCACACAAAGACGACCTTGATTACACACAAAAACTCGGAATAGACTTTGCAGCTTACCAGTGCCGACAGCTCATTGATGCAGAAGTGCCGGGACTGCATTTTTATACATTGAACAAATCTTTCGCCGTTTCTGAAATCCTCGAAAATATATTGTAGACTATCATTTCGTCATTTCAAGGTACTCTGCCGAAATAATCCGGACAAACACACCAATTTGACTTGCCCATATAATCGATCTGTTTTTGCATCCCCGGGCAAAGTTTCAAAGTGCCATTTAGGAAAAGGTTTTACGGGGTCTCATAAAATCAATTTTTCATAATAAATCTAATTATTATTAACTTTGTAAACAGCGACTTTGTGAAATTAGGCAATTTTGCCTTCTTTATTGGCAGAGCTAAGGTTATGCCTGATAAATGGCGTCACGAAAACACATTAATCTTTTAACAATTATTAACTTTGTAAATAGTGACTTTGTGAAATTAAGCAATTTTTTCTCATGAAATGTTTTTATATTTATAAGGTAGTTTTAAAATTGGTAGATTTTATGTCTTTAAATTATGATTCAAACAATCATATAAACAATCGCATCCCGATTTATATGCAGAGTGCGCCTCAAAATGCGCATCAAAGTGCAATTAGAAATACTTATTTGCCTGCATATAATCAAGAAAAAGACAACTATTCAAACTCAAACAGTAATCAAACAGTACCTATTGTTGCAGCATTGAGTTCCGGAGCAATTTTAGCCGCAGCAGCAATTTTGAACATCAAAAATCCGTCTGCAGCAAAAAAAGTTATAAGCAACACAGAAAAAGGTGCTGGCGACGCCTTTAAAAGTGTATTTAAAAAGAAAAGTGCGTCGACTATACCAAACAGCACGACCAACAGTACGCAAAAACCTAAAAAGGTAAAAACAAAAAAACAAAAACAAAAACAGATTCAAAGAACAAAACAAGTAAACGCTAAACCAACCGGCGGTATCAGGCCTGATAAATCAAAAGGTGAAAGTTGGATAGGTAATACATGCGCCTATGGCACATATTATTTATTAGCACCAATCACGATACCTGCTGATTTAATTATAAAACACCGTTCATCTATCGGAAAATCCTTTAAAAATATATTCAAAAAGAAAAGAAAAGCTCCTGCACAAACTCAAACAGCACCTATAGCAGGCACAAAAAAACCTAAGAATTTTTTGGGTAAAACAGTAAAAGTTATTTTTTGGCCTGCAACACAATTGGGTAAAGGTGCTACTTATCTTGCAAAAAAATCAGAAAATTTGTTCTTTAAAGGTATCGTCAAAGGTCAAAATGCACTGAATTATTCAGACAACGTTATAACAAGTGCTGAAAAAGGAACCGGAAAGTTCTTTAATAACATCGGTACTGGAATAAAAAATCTGTTTACAAGCAAACCAAAGGCACCAAGAACAAAAACCCGTAAAACCCCTAAAGTGCAGGGAGAAAGTTTTTGGTCAAAATTCAAAAACAAAAAGAAAACTGTGCAGCAAGCAGAATCAACACCGAAACCTGAAAAAGAAGGCTTCACCACTCGTATAAAAAGAAAAATGGCAGAAAAAGCAGAAAAAAGAAAAACAGCAAAACAAAATGCTCTCGCCGAAGAAACTGCAAAAATAGACGCTGCTAAAGCCAACTATGCCCAAAATCTAAAAGAAGCTGAAACCCGACTCGCAACAGCAAAGGAAACTTGGTCAAAAGGGTATCAAGAACTCATAGAAAAACTAAATAAAATTGATACAGAAATAGCTGTAATTAGTAAAAGTGAATCTGAAGCAAAAAAGGCGTTGCAGCTCGCAGAAGAAATGCAGATAAAAAGCAGAAGCATAAATAACACTGCTAACATCAAAAAGTATGACGATCTCGTCAATAAAATGCAAAAAGAATATGAAGCAATAAATGCAGAACTTACAGCAAAAACTCTTCAAAGAGAACGAAATAAAGCTGAACTTATACCTATACACAGAGAATTAAAATCAGCGGAAAAAGCTCTTAAAAGCTTAACTTCTAATACTCCAACAAAAAAAGAAGGCATAATATCTCGCATAAGAAGAAATAAAACAGAAAAAGTCGCGAAAAAAGCTGAAACAGCACAACTTAACGCAGAAGCTGCTGAGCGAGCTGAACTGGCGCGACTTGAAGCGGATGCTGCAAAAAGAGCAGAAATTGCACGGCTTGAAGCAGAAGCTGCAAAAAAAGTGACTCATGAAACTCCGCCCGTTACTCCGAAACCTGTTGCACAAAATCCAGCAAATATCTTTGCAGAATACGGCAGCCAGGATAATTATCTTAAAGCGGTATCCGCAAAAAGAATCGATGCATTTTGTCAAGAATATCCGACTGTCAAACGTGATGCACTGTTTCCGAAGCACACGCGCTTTGGAATAGATGCACAAAGATATAAAAACGCAGACTATAATGTGCTGGATGAATTGCACTCATTAATTTCGAAAACAGCAATTGAAGAAAAATCAATAATTATGTCTAACATACAGTATCTGCCTGAATTTCTAACAGCCCGACCTCTGGGTACTGAATTTTTATCATCAAAACAAATGTATAACTTGTTAAAAACAAAAGACTGCAAAGATATTGTGGCAAATCTAAACTTACTTAACGGCAGCAAAATAACCTGCAATTTAGCCGAATTCTCCGGCACAAATTGGACAAACCTTAGAAAGACCAACGCTTTTACAAATAATGCATTGTTCCAAGATTTCGGTACAATATTTACCAAGAATTCAGACTTTGTAAAACTATCCCAAATTGAAAATGTGGGAGAAATAGAATGGATTAAATTTACTGACGGACTTATAGCACGCAATAAAGGCTCCATAACAGAAGCAGAATTTTCTAAACTGGCTGCTGAACTAAAAAGTGCAGCGAAGAAAGTTGAAACTGCTAAACCTGTATCGAATACATCTAAAGTCACCGAGAACTCTAAACCCGCTGTAAACACTAAAAATGTAATGAATGAAAGTATCAAAACAAGAAGTGACGGTACTGTTGACTATATTGCTAAATTAGATGCTAACGGCAAAAAACAAGAAGTAAATTTTTATAGGCAAGATGGCAAAACTATAGAACAGATTCAAAAATACAATTCCAAAGAAATATGTACAGAAGCTCACTTTTATAGAGAAGACGGAAAAACTCTGGCAAGCATTCGTAAATATGATAATGTTATTGATGGCAAAATACTAGAAGCACATTTCTATAATGCAGACGGAAAAACTTTATCTAGCATTAATAAATATAGTGATGTAGTTAATCACAGACTACTGGAAACATCTTTCTATAGAGAAAACGGAACGTTGAGCAAAATTTATAAATACGACGCCTCTACTGGCAAAATCGCAGAAACACACTTCTTCAAAGATGATGGAACATTGCTGAATGTTATAAAAGAAACTTCAGCTAACTTTGAAAAGAAAACAATGACTTGCGATACAATGACCAGTCATACCGGTTTCATTGCTGACAGAATAAAACCTAACAATAAAGATGGAATTTACATAATTGAACAAATATCGGAGAATCAAGCTATATTAAAATTAAATCCATCAGAAAAAACTCAGACTCGTATTTTTGGAGCAATCGAAGATATTTTACAACCTGCTTGTGAAGACATTACACCTGTTCGAGGAGCCACAAAAATGATTATGAAAAAACCCGGCCAACTTGAATTAATCAACGGTGAATGGACTCTTAAGGAAAAGATGGCTATTGAATTGCAAAAATAAAACTATCTGTACCTTATAAAGAATCTGTGTCTTAATATAAATTTAATTTGATTTTTTAGCGTGCGCACTGATATAATGAGGTGATTGAAGTTGAGTAGAAGTCACTGAGGGAATTTGATGAAATCTTACAAAGTAGGTATTGTTGGAGCAGGTATATGGGGAAAAAATCTCGTACGAAATTTTTATAACCTCAACAACCTCCACACAGTTTGTGATATGGACGAGGAAAACTTAAAACGCACAAAAGAAGATTTCCCTGAAGTTAAGCTAACAAAAAGCTTTGGTGACATCTTGACCAACCCTGAAATTGACGGCGTAGTTATTGCAACACCGAGCCACACCCATTATAAATTAGTCAAAGATGCACTAAGTGCAGGTAAACACGTTTACGTTGAAAAACCTGTGGCAACTACCAGCCTTGAGGCTAAAGAACTCAACGATATCGCAACTTCAAAAGATTTAGTTTTAATGGTCGGACATTTGCTCTTGTACCATCCTGCGGTCAATCGTTTGAAGATGCTTGTCGAATCAGGCGAGTTGGGCGAAATTAAATACGTACAAAGCGACAGACTCAATGTAAATTACTTCAAAAACGATAGAAGCGTGATGTGGGACTTGGCGCCTCATGATGTTTCAATGATAAGCCATATTATCGGACAAGAGCCTGCAAGAGTTATCTCTGCTGTCGGCGCAAGCTCCGAACGAGAAGAAATTTTAGATATCACACATATCGCTATCGAATACCCGTCAGGTGCTATTGCACACGTTTCTGACAGCTGGATTCATCCGCAAAAACGTGTAAATCTCCTAATCAGAGGAACTAAAGCAAGCGCTATGTTTGATGATACATTGACAGAAAACAAATTACAGGTATTCCCGAATGACAAACCAAATGCCGGAAGCACAATTTCATTGGATTATATAGAAATCGAACCGTTAAAGTTGGAATGCGCACATTTTATAAAGTGCATTGAGATGGGCAAAAAAGCCAGAAGTGATGGAGAGAATGGCTACTTTGTCGTAAAAGTTTTGGAAGAAGCAGAAAAAATAATGCTTGGAGAAAAAAGAAAAGCGCTGGATAACTTTGATTTTGCGCTTTCACGCAGTAAAAAATAACCTTGGAATTGAGAGAGGATAGATTATGGCTAATTTAATAACAATTATCAGAATGATTATTGCATTCATCGCAATATGTCTTTTGTTTTACCAAACACCGTTCAACTATATAACAGCTTTTGTTTTGACGATTATTGCAATTTGGTTTGACGGATTGGATGGCTTTGTAGCGAGAAAACTGGGTGAAAGTTCAAAATTCGGTGCAGTGCTAGATATCTTGGCTGACAGAGTCGTTGAAAATATTTACTGGATAGTCTTTGCGACCCTCGGCTGGATTCCTGTATGGATTCCGTTGATTGTTGTAACAAGAGGCATAATCACAGACGGACTTAGAAGTATCGCACTGGAGCAAGGCTATACTGCATTTGGTTCGAGCACAATGATGCAGTCCAAGCTTGGACACTTTTTAGTAGCTTCCAACTTCTCAAGAGGCGCTTATGCAGTGACAAAAGCTCTCGCATTCGCCTTGATGATACTGTGTTTCTTCCCGTTTGCTAATATGAGATTCTTTTTAACAGGCTTAGATCCGGCTATGTCAGCAAATGTAATGCATAACTGGGAAACTTTCCACGAGATATGCATAGCTATTTGCCCGTTCGCACACTTTTGTGTGTATGCGTCAGTTATATTCTGTGTCTTAAGAGGCATTCCGGTAATTCTCGAGAGCAAAAGATTCTTTGTTGAGGCTAAACCTGCAAAAACAAAAGCAGAGAAAAAAGTAGAGAAAAAAGTAGAGAAAAAAGTAGAAACAAAGGCAGAAAAAGCTCCAAAAGCAAAAGACGATAAAGCACCCGCAAAACAACCCAAAAAAACCACACCAAAAAATAAAAACAAAAAAGATACGAAATGATAACGACAAAAATCAATATAGTTCTCGTTGAACCCGAAATCCCGCAAAACACGGGCAATATAGCCAGGCTATGCGCCTGCACGGGCTCAGACTTGTATCTTGTGGGGAAACTCGGATTTTCTATCGACAGCCGACATGTGAAACGTGCCGGGTTAGACTATTGGGATTCCGTAAATATAAACAGAGTCG